>JAKUTG010000005.1:5052-28373 GCA_022447905.1 Pseudomonadales bacterium
CAGGAATCAAAGTATGCCTGTTAACGCTGACAAAACCAGATCACCTGACTTCCAGGACCTACTGGACTATTTTTCTAAAAGCGATTCAGCGGCTCCCAAACCTATCGCCCATCCTGATAAAGAAGTAAACAGGATCGCAAAGGAAAGTGAACGCGAACTGCGCAAGGCAGCCGTGCTATTACCTGTAACCAGGCAGCATCCTGACACAGGGAGCAACCTCGTACTCACGGTTCGTTCGGAAAATCTCAAGAGTCATGCAGGACAAATTAGTTTGCCCGGCGGAACACAGGAAGACCATGATGTGGATGCGGTCGCTACTGCATTGCGTGAAAGCGAAGAAGAAATTGGATTACCGCCTCACCACGTCGAGATTATCGGAAAGCTGGGAGACTTGGCTCTTCCTTCAGGATTTTTCGTTACCCCTATCGTGGGAATCATTGAACCAAATCTTTCTTTCACTCCCTCCCCAGTCGAGGTGGCTGACATATTCCAAGTTCCGCTAGAGCTGATACTGAATGTTACTGCCTACACACATTCAACAATGGTCTTTAATGACAAGCCGCATGTAATACTTGAACTAAAATTCGAAGATTATCGTATCTGGGGAGCTACAGCGGCAATCCTCTACCATCTGGCTACTGAGGTGAGTAGTCAAATTAAGTGAATCTTTAAGCGTGGATAACAGCAGCCGTCTATATCCGGCAATTAAACAGTTATAGTGCTGCCCAGTCTGGGAAACCGCTCAGTACATCGAAAGCCAAATGGCCTAACGTATACACGAATACCGTTAGCAGAAATACGGATAAGATATCCAACCAAATTCCCGCAATAACCATTTTCATAATGGGTATCCTTCCTGATCAATAAACAATTGGATTGGGAGGAGTGGATACAGGCAACATGAAGGCACACGAGGCTGCTAACGTTGTCGGAATAAGCAATAAAAAAGGATGAGCGCCTATGGCCTGGGACAGGCTTGCCATCATGGGTAAGGACAAGGAAATCGTCGCCGTGTTAGAAGCGACCTCAGTCAATCCGGTGATAAATGTTACAGTACTAATTACGATAACCAGTGGGCTCGCGTCCCCGAGCAGCACTGCAAGTTGTGTAGCTACGTAACCTGATAATCCCGAGGTGGTGAAACCTTTGGCAATCGCCAGTCCCCCACCAAACAGCAACAATATTCCCCATGGTATTTTCTTCGCGTCTTCCCAATCCATCAACCGACCACCTATTTGTTTGCTGGCCGGAATCATGAACAGGGTCAGAGCCACCCCGATAGAAACTGTACCATCATCAATCATGTAGCCCACTGGAGAAGATCCAATTGAGACTAACAAAGAATCCAGATAGTGGCTCCACCCGAAAATATCAATGTCTGCTCCGAGTAAACGTTCTTTCCGAGTTATCAACAAAATAGCAAACGTACTAAACACCGTTGTTACACGTTTCTCTTCTGTACTCATCGGTCCCAGTTTCTTTATCTCGTTATGAATAAAATCACGTCCACTGAACGGTGTTGATGGAGGCAATGGAAAAACTAGCCGAGTAAGTAGGAGCCAAGCTAAAAGCATGTAGACCGCGCCCATCGGGAGAGCGAACAACAGCCAAGTGGAAAACGTGATTTCCGGCGCCTCCGGAAAAAGCGTAGGCAACTGTGCAAGAAGCATGGCATTCGGAGGTGTCCCTATCAGTGTCGTAAAACCTCCAATAGAAGCTCCATAGGCGATGCCCAAAAGCAAGGTGAGCGAAAAATTGCTGGACCGGATATCGACTACTCCTCCTCCCGTTTCAATTTTACGATTTAGCTCTTCATACAATAAAACCAGGGACATCCCCATTGGCATCATCATGATGGCTGTCGCCGTGTTGGACAACCACATAGAAAGAAATCCGGTAGCCACCATGAATCCTAATACAAGACGGTGGGGCTGGCCGCCAATGGCCCTCAGGACGTTCAAGGCTATGCGCCTATGTAGATTCCATTTTTCAACCACCACTGCAATCATGAAACCGCCCATGAACAACAGGATGACCCAATCCATGTACTGATTCGCCACGTTAGGAAAAATGATGTCGAAATCACTTACGGAAAATCCGTCAGCGAAAGTGGCAGTTTCGAGGTCAATTTGCCTTGCTGCTGATAGTTCCCGACCACGCATGATTCCCATTAATGGAAAGAGCACAATGGGCAACAAAGCGGTGGCGGATAGCGGTATAGCTTCTGTAATCCACCAGATCGCCATAAGCAGAATAATCGCCGCCATGCGCGTGACTGCCGGATTGCCAGGATCCAGGTCTACAAACAAAAGCATGAACACAAATACCAGAGGCCCCAGCCAGAGACCTATCCTGCTTCGTGTAGGCACAACGGTAGAGTTCACTGTTACCGGTTCAGTAGCGCTCATCATAAAACCCTTTGAGAGACTTATTCCGTGTTTGCAGATGCTGTTAGAAAATTTCTTCGAAAAAATTCGCTAACGCCTGATAGGCCCGCCTTTCCGCCAACTCGCTGTAAACGGTTCCAAAGTCGGGATTATTAGCCGCTGGGTTGGTAAACGCGTGCATAGTGCCCCCATAGGCATGGATTTGCCAATCAACGCCAGCCTCAGTCATCTCCGTCTCGAAATCCAGCACCTGTTCTGGCGGTACCATAGGATCGTCGTGGCCATGCAGACACAGCACCCTAGCCTTAATATCTTCGTTCGGCAGATCTCCGGCCGCTAAGATTCCATGAATGCTGGCCACTCCCAGCACCTCCGCCCCTGAGCGTGCCAGCTCCAGCACACACATACCCCCAAAACAGTAGCCCATAGCTGCTACCCGGGACGCATCAACTTGCGGGATGTTGCATCCTGCACTTAAGGCGGAGTTGACGCGTTGCCTGAGCTTGTCCCTGTCGGAAGCCAGCGGATTCATTAGAGAGGAATTCAACTCTGCATCTCCGTCAGCTCCAAACACCCCCTTTCCATACATGTCCAGGGCAAACCCTATGTAACCCATTTCAGCTATCCGTTCAGCCGCTCTGCAGGCAAATTCTCTTCTACCACTCCAGTCATGAGAGACCAATACCAAAGGTTTCTGCGACTCAGATTCCTCATAAGCAATGTAGGCCTCAAGAATCGTATCGCTATCACCGTAATCCATATTTTGAGTAATCATTCCGCCTTCCTATATTTTCTTCTACTACTATCTAATCTATTCGAAATTAAGAGGGATACCTGCCCTCTTTTATTTATTTTCTTTTAAAACACCATTCCCAATACAATATAATTCTGCAAGCAAAGTGCCCAGCTATAACAACTCAAGTATAGCCTCAGCTGAACTCACCTTGATCTCGCCGGGAGCCTCAATGGCCAAATGACTAACAGTGCCATTTTCAACGATCATACCGAATCGCATTGCACGAGTGCCCATCCCAAATCCACTGGCATTGAGTTCCAAACCAAGTGCACTGGTGAATTCACCATTGCCATCAGCCAACATTAAAATCTCATCAGCATTTTGCGCCTTTCCCCAAGCCCCCATGACGAAAGCATCATTTACAGCCATACAGGCAATGGTGTCCACACCTTTGGCTTTTATCGCATCCGAGTTAACGACAAATCCGGGTAAGTGGGTTATGGAACAGCCGGGGGTGAAGGCCCCTGGCACAGCAAAAAATACTACCTTCTTGCCACCAAAGACATCGTCACTACTAAGGTCTTGAGGGCCCTCTGCAGTCATCACCTTAAAATTTGCTTCGGGAACCTTGTCCCCAACTTGGATCGTCATGTTATTACTCCTATTAGTAAATTTTGTGTCTGGCGGTGTTAGCAAAACCACCCATACATGATCATGATCTGGCTTCTCGCGTCTTTCCTTCTAGAGTGCCAGCCTAGAGCGGTCAAAGGACAACTTGCCGCCAATAACCGTTTCAATCCAGTCTAGATGTTGGGTAACCCGTTCGTAAATCGCTACAGAGCCATATTTACCCTGGGTTTCTTCAGAAAAATCCGAACCCTCGATCTCTCCAATAGCTATTCCAGCCAACCGGTATCCTGTCTCAGTTTCCAACAGTGCTGGCCCACCGCTGTCTCCGAGGCCTGGCAATCCTTCCAAGTCGACCGCCTGCCCGGAGAGCTCTCGAGGATCATCAAAAACTATACGGAGACGGCGATTGGCAGAAGTTATGCGATTGCGCGCTCGACGCAAAGAGCCATCATCATACTGTCGTCCAGTGGTACCGAGACCGAAGAAACCCCAGCCCACTAAACTTATCTCTGCTCCGAGTTCGTCCTCGTCCATTTGTAGCGGGATCGGGCGAGGCACATTAGCCGGATTCTGAAACCGCACTAAAGCAAGATCCACTTCAATACCCGGTGATTGCTTGTAATTAGGGTGAATAATCAGGCTGTCGATCTCTCGGGCTCGTCCTCCGACTTGGACAGAGAATCGTTGCCCGTTCCCTATAGTTTCAGCGAGCGTAGTTTCTTCCGTGCAATGCGCCGCCGTTATAGCCCATTGCCGATGAATGACAGTGGCAACGCATACCTTGCGATTACCCCGCTGTTCGAGGAAAAAGACCGAGGGAAAATCACTGGGTCCGACCGTATAACGGTTAGGTGCCACATCATGGCGAATGATTATCGCCTGACTGCTGAAACTCAGAAGACCTGTAATTAACAGAATGAGGCCAGCCTTAATTTTCAACGCAGTTAATCCTTCGCGTGTCGGTGCTGAGCATGTCGTAAAGGTCGCAGATTTGGTTTATAGCGTGGTTTTTTTGACAAGCGGAAAAGTTTGACTACGCGATGCAGGATTAGCAAAGTAGCCATAATAATAAATCCCACGATCAGAGCAGCCAGCCATTGCTCGGCAGTCCAGCCCGATACATCAATTAAGCTTGATAACATGAATTTTGTCTTCTCGCCTTAATTAATGAGCCCCAGCAGGTCATTATGCGTCATTAGCAAGATCAGATACTAGCTGTTCGATACTCTGGATACGTTCCCAAGGATCATCTATTTCTAGTAGTTGCTGTTTCTGTTCAATTTCAATGGGAATAAGCTCGCTTAAGCGCCAACCCAAGTCCCATAAATTGTTATAATCAATAATCAATTTTTTCTGTTCAACCAGAGGGTGGCTTTCCAGATTCTGCAGTAGATCCGCTAACGCGGTGTATTGATCATCCAAGGGAATTGTTTCCCTGCCAACATTGTCGGTTTCATTGAATTGAACATTCCCCTGTAGCACTCCAGAGTCACTCTGCCAGCAATCCTCGATACTGAACTTGGCTGAACCTTCCACTGTAATTCCCAGCAGTCCGTTCTCCAACTGATCCCAGTCGATAATATTGGAGTAGGTTCCCGTTCGGTGAATGGTTTGATTTGTACCTTCCTGAATAATTTCTTCCCCCTCCTTCAACAGACAGATACCAAAGCCGCTATTGGTGCGCATGCAATTGGTGACGAGATCGATATATCGCCGTTCGAATATTTGCAGATTTAACCTGCCTCTGGGAAACATAACGACGTGAAGGGGAAAAAGGGGAATTTGTTGGGTTTCTGTCATTCCTAAGCATCAGTTAATTTTAAAAATAATCGATAACGGGCAGGAAACTGCTGCTTACAAGGTCAGCAGTTACGGCCCATTTTGTAACGCTTGCTGCAGTTTTGTATGAATATCACCGAAACTGCCATTACTCATTATCACAATATGGTCGCCGGGCTGACAATTATCTTTCAGGAAAGCAACAATCTGATCTACCTCGGAAAATGCATGACCAGGCACTTTGCTGTCCCGGATCAACATATCGAAATCGATCTTTGCGTCTTTTGGTTTAAACCAGACCAGCATATCGGCGGCCTGGCAGGCAACATTGAGTTCATGCTGATGGATTCCGAGCTTCATAGTGTTGGAACGTGGCTCGATTACACCAATCAATCGAGACGGCCCCTCTTCGGATTCCAGTTTTGCCGCCATCCCCTGCAGGGTCATTTTAATAGCAGTGGGATGATGAGCAAAATCGTCGTAAACCTTAATGCCATTGACAACACCACACAATTCCATGCGACGTTTGACACCCTTGAATTCCATTAGAGCATGACATGCCGTGGCTATCTCAAGGCCTGCATGATGAGCAGCGGCCAACGCTGTCATGGCATTCTTTACATTGTGAATACCAGTCAATTCCCAGCTCACGACAGTCCTGTTTGTAACTTCACCAGCGGAACCCTGGCCAAACTTGATCAGCTCAAACTCACTACCTTGCTTGTCTTTTATCAATGCATTCCAAAAAACACCATCGTTCGTAGCAAGTTTCTTACAGACTGCATCAGGAACAGCAATGCCAAATCGCTGATGAGGCGTCCAGCAACCCATCTGTAATAACGCTTCAATGGATGGATCATCATGAGGATAAATAATCAACCCGTTACCTGGTACAGTTCTTACCAGGTGATGAAACTGCTTTTTGATCGCGTCAAGATCTTCGAATATATCAGCATGGTCATACTCAAGGTTGTTGAGTATTACAGTGCGTGGGGCATAGTGTATAAACTTTGAGCGCTTGTCGAAAAAAGCGCTGTCATACTCATCAGCCTCCACAACAAAAAAGGGTGAATCTCCCATGCTGGCAGACATGGGCAAGTTATTGGTCACTCCCCCGATCAGGTAGCCAGGCTTCATTCCGGCATAATCAAGCATCCAGGCGAGCATGGCACTTGTAGTAGTCTTACCATGGGTACCAGCCACGCCGAGTACCCATTTGTCACTCAGGACAAACTGGGATAACCACTGTGGCCCCGAAGTATAATTCAGGCCTTCATTGAGTACGTATTCGACGGAAGGATTACCACGAGAGAGAGCATTTCCGATGATCACCAAATCGGGAGGCGGCTCCATGTGTTCCGGTTGGAACCCTTCCTGAAGCACGATTCCCTGTTGTTCCAGCTGGGTACTCATAGGCGGATACACGTTCGCGTCGCTACCACTGACACGGTATCCTAATTGTTTGGCCAGCACCGCAAGGCTACCCATAAAGGTGCCACAAATACCTAGAATATGAATGTGCATCTATACCTCAAATTCGTGAACGATTGCCGGGTATGGTTGCGTGTTTATAGCATAAAAATTCGGTAGCATTAGCGGACGTTCTCGTTCAAGTTTCTATTATGTCAAACCCTCCAACCAAATTCTGGGATTTTTCACTCAATTTGTATGCCAAGCCTGGAGTCTCCGAGGCTTGCTTGCAGTTACAGAATTCCTTTGGACTGGATGTAAACCTTGTATTGTTCTGCCTCTGGTTCGGTCACAAAAACGGCAAGCTTAAAAAGGATATCTTACAAAAGGCATTAATGTTTTCTCAGCCCTGGAAAAAAGAAGTGGTGCAGCCACTTCGGGACACAAGAAGCTGGATGAAAGCATCACATCAATATTTTTCAAAGACAAACGATTCACAATTCGACAAACTGCGTGAACGCATTAAGCTCGATGAACTTGCGGCAGAAAAATACCAGCAGCAAGTCCTGGAAGCATATGCTCTGGTGGACGAATTACCCTCGGAGAAGATCGGTTTTAAAGCGGCCGAAGAAAACCTTAACCGTTACCTAGCAGCTATCGGGATACAAAGAGAAACATCTATGAATGCGTTGCTGCTCAAAATAAACCGTGCTTCCGATTCAATTTAAGGCAACTGTACAGGCGTTTCCACCTTGCAAAATAAATGAGAAGCTAATCGCTTGCTTATTCAGTGTCCTTTTAAGAAGTTATTGCCGAGCGGCTAGATCAATTACCACGTCCCAGTTAAACCGCACGAAACGATGGAGCTCACTGATGAGGATTCGCTCCTGGTCACTGTGCGCGCCGAAACCCAGTGCCGCATCTTCGCGATCAATGGCTGGCCCGATACCGTAACACTCGATGCCCCGATTACGAAGATAGGCCATATCGGTAGCCCCAGTGCTCATAGTAGGCAACGTTATAACCCCGTAGTGCTTGTTAATGCCTGCCTCAATTGCAGCAAAAGCTTCAGTGTTTAAGCTGGCTTGGCCGCGAGGCCTGGTATTCCTTCGGCCTAAACTCACTTCCACTACGGTATCTCCTACTATGCGCCGAATTTCTTCGAGGAACTGGGGAATGTCTTCATCGGGCAGCGCTCGAAAATCGACGCTCGCGCGTGCTTCAGAAGGTATTACGTTAATCCGGTAACCTGCATCGAAAATATTGGGAGACAGCGAAGAACGTAACATCGACGCATGGCGTGGCTCATTTGCGAGGAAGTATTCATCCGATTCTACAGCTCGTCCTGGGTCCAGCACATTAAGATAACGCTCGGCAGCATCGGCCGGAGAAATCGAAGCCAGACGCTCAAAATAGGCAGCGGTAGTTTCGTTTAGGCGAATAGGTGACCGCCAGTCAGCAATGGCCGCGATAGCCTTGGCTAATCGTACAACTGAATTGGTTTGCAGAGGCACGGAGCCATGACCCGCAACACCTGTTGCCACCAGTTCTACTCGGTAAGGGATCTTCTCCACTGTTTGAATGCCAGCATATTGCACTTCCCGGTTTACTCTGGCGACTGAACCCCCTTCCGCCAGACAAAATTCGGCATCTATCTTGGCAAAGTGTTCGTTCACCATATACTCAATACCATACTGGGTAGCACCCTCTTCGCCCGACTCCGCTAGAAAAATCACATCGCGTTCCAGTGGTATGTTTAACCGTTTCAACTCCAGCATCACCATCAGGGCAGAAGCGAGATTATCCTTGTCATCTACCGCGCCTCGCCCATACACGTATCCGTCATCGACTGTGGCACTGAAGGGAGGGAATATCCATTTCTCGGGATCAACATTAACCACGTCAGTATGAGCCATGATAAGCAATGGTTCCTTGTCTCCATTACCCTCTAGACGCGCTAGAATATTTGGTCGTTCCGGATCATTGTAAAGCGTTTCAACCGGTATTCCTGCCGCTTCCAGCACAGCACGCAAGTAGTCAGCTGCCGGTAACTCTCGTCCCGGTGGGTCGGAAGTATCGAACTGCAGAAGCGCGCGAAAATGTTCCAGAGTCTCAACTTCCACTTCAGACCAGTTAGGTTCCCTGACCTGGGCAAAGGAAGAAGAAACAAAAAAGAATAGAAATGTGACAACCGTTCTGTGCATGTTTGTTCTCCATGCAAATAATTGACCGATAGATAGACGAAGGTGCGAGCACAAATTGTTCCCCACACTATTTTGTAAACTCTTCCTACACCATTTCAACCATGCGGTCTGCAATAGGAGGTTTATCAATCTGCCCGAAGACGGGTGTCTGGTGAAACGAACCATTTATTAATTTTCTCGAACGTACTTCACTAATTGACGAGGCCCGACTTCAGCACCGTAGACATTCCCATGCTTGTCAGCTGCAACTCCTTCAGCAGCGCTGGTCCCTCCCGGGCTTCTCGCCGGATCCGGAATGAAGCTAAACACATGGCCTGTAATAGCGCTTCCCACGCGAATACCGCGACGCCAACCAGGATTGGAAGTAGCACTGGATTCCGAGTCTGCCGCATAGAGCACATCGTCGGCATCGATGTAAATACCGCTTAACCGACCAAACTGATGCCACTCATCAATAAAATCACCTTCCTGGGTGAAGATCTGAATACGCACATTGCCACGATCGGCAACAAACAGCCGACCTTGAGAGTCAAAAGCCAAAGAGTGGGGAGTACGGAATTTCCCCGGTTCGGTTCCAATGGAGCCCCAGGACTCGAGAAACCGACCATGACGATCAAACTTGGCGATGCGGGCAACAGTGGAGAGGTCAGCATTAGCACCCTGACCACCATGACCGTCACCAACATAGATACTGCCATCCGGCCCTGTCACTACGTCATTAGGGGAATTAAGTAAAGGGCCAGAACCGTCACCGGCAACACCTGGTGTACCTAGAACCAGCAAAACTTCACCTTCAGAGCTAAACTTGTAAACCGTGTGACCCTTACCGGCAGCATCTGGATTTTGTGCCAGCTCGGCCGGAGATGCGGCTCGCGCATCGGTTACCCATACGTTACCGTACCCGTCTACATGAATGCCATGGGGCCAAATTATCATTCCGCCACCAAATGAAGTCACAATGTTGCCATCTTTGTCATATTTGATGATCGGGTCCGCATCTGACAATGCACAACTATTGCTACTGCAGCGTTCTGCAACCCAGATAGACTCACCATCACTATCGATCTCCACGGCACTTGTGGATCCCCATTCACGATCATCCGGGAGATCGAAAAAATCATTAATAGTGCGGTAGGGATTGGGGTGTTCGTTAGTGGGATTAGTTACCTTCTGGGCCAATAGTCCACCGCTGTATATTAAAAACGTACTCAGTAGCGACACGGTTACCCAGCTAGTTCGAGCTAAAGAAATCATAGCCTGCTCCTTTCATAATGCTATTTTTGTCGGGGGATCAGAGAGCATAAAAGCCCGATGCCGGAAAGTCTACCCGAAAGCGGGCTAAGCGTTAGCCAAGCGGCCCTATCTTCGGGGGCCTTGCCAACGTTGCACCAGCTCCGACTCGATATTGAAAAGATCGAGTATTCGTCCTACGTGGTGATCGACCAATTCCTCGACAGTCTTGGGGTTGATATAAAATGCGGGCATGGGCGGGGCGATAATGCCCCCAATGCGACTGACTTTGGCCATTAGATCACAATGACCAGTATGCAATGGAGTTTCCCGCGGAACTAGTACAAGTCGCCTTCGTTCTTTTAATACCACGTCGGCTGCACGCACAATCAAATTATCCGCATAAGAATTTGCTACCGCGGAAAGAGTTTTCATACTACACGGCGCGATAACCATGCCAACCGTCTTAAACGAACCACTAGCAATATTCGCAGATATATCCTTGTCGGAATGCACATGATCTGCCAATGCCTTGACGTCACTGGCCGACCATTCTGTTTCCAAGGCTATATTTAGCTTGGACGAATCAGATATCACTAGGTGCGTCTCGATATCTGGCGCTTGCTGCAATACCTCCAGCAGGCGAATACCGTAAATCACGCCACTAGCACCCGACATCCCAATAATGAAACGCATATATTCTAGTCCAGCTCAGAAAAGTGAACGATTGTTGCATCAATCTCCAAGCACTGGCAAGGAATTGTGGCAGCTAGTAACATGTCGTTTCCGAAGTAACATCGTCTCTCGCAGTTAACATGAGTAAAGCAAACCTCTTTTATGCCCAATCCGGTGGAGTTACCTCCGTCATCAATGCCAGCGCTTGCGGAGTTATTGAAACTGCGCGGCAACACAGAGATAAAATTGGCAAGATCTATGCGGGCCTTAACGGCATCCTGGGCGCACTGAATGAAGACCTAATCGACACCAGCAAAGAATCCAAAAAAACAATTGCCGCGTTACGTTGCACTCCAGCCGGGGCTTTTGGTTCCTGTCGCTACAAATTGAAATCCTATTCAGACAACCAACGAGAGTACGAACGGCTCATGGATGTTTTCCGGGCTCATAATATTCGTTACTTTCTTTACAATGGAGGTGGCGATTCGCAGGATACAGCCAACAAAGTTTCTCAACTTAGCCTAGACAAGGGATTTCCAATTGCCTGCATCGGGATCCCAAAAACTGTAGACAATGACTTGCCCATTACCGATAACTGCCCAGGCTTCGGATCTGTAGCTAAGTACGTAGCAGTATCAATTAGGGAAGCTGGGCTCGACGTGGCTTCTATGTGTGAAAGCTCCACCAAAGTATTCGTGATGGAGGTCATGGGTCGTCATGCGGGTTGGATCGCCGGCGCCTCGGGCCTGGCAGCAGAAAAGGAAGGTGATGCACCCCATATCATACTGTTTCCCGAAATTGCCTTTAACAAGGAAAAGTTCCTAAGAAAAGTGAGGCGTTGCGTTGGCCGTTATGGCTATTGCGCGATCGTGGTATCGGAAGGCGTGCAATACAAAAACGGAAAGTTTCTTGCCGAGGCGGGCGGTAAAGATGCCTTCGGCCATATCCAACTGGGTGGTGTTGCACCCTTTGTAGCCAACATGATCAAAAGAGAGCTTGGTTACAAATATCACTGGGCCGTGGCAGATTATTTGCAACGCGCCGCACGCCACATCGCCTCCGCTACAGACGTGAAACAGGCTTATGCGGTTGGTGAGGCAGCTGTAGAGTTTGCCTTAAAAGGCAAAACCGCGGTCATGCCAATAATTATCAGAAGCAAGGGGAAAAAATACACCTGGCGTATAGGTGAAGCCCAACTATCTGATGTTGCTAACGCAGAAAAAATAATGCCTCGCAACTACATTACACGGGACGGTTTGCACAGCACTGAAAAAGCTCGAGCCTATTTCGCCCCCTTGATCCAGGGAGAAGACTATCCAGTCTACAAGCATGGCATTCCACGGTACGCGAGGCTCGCAAAGATTTTGGAGAAGAAAAAACTGAAGAAATGGAAATCTGCTTAAGGTGCCAGTCGTTCGATGTGCCAACCTCCATCGGGCTGGAGAGTATACCTGAATCGATCGTGCAACCGATTCTCGCCTCCCTGCCAAAATTCAATCTCATGGGCTTTAACCCGATAGCCGCCCCAGAAATCGGGAAAGGGTACTTCGCCTGACTGGAACTTCTGCTTGAGCGACTCGAACTGGTTCAATAGGAATGTCCTTGAACTAAGAACGCTACTTTGTTCAGAAGCTAACGCTGCAATTTGGCTTTCGCGAGGCCGAGTGATGAAATACTTAAGCGACTCGGCTGCGGAGATCTTTTCGGCAACTCCGCAAATCTTTACCTGACGATCAGCATTGTGCCACGGAAAGTGCAAGCTGATACTGGAATTATGCCCCAATTCTTCAGCCTTGCGACTCCCGTAGTTCGTGTAGAACACAAACCCATTCTTATCGAAATATTTCAGGAGTACGATGCGCTGACTAGGTTGCCCGTCACGCGAAACAGTCGCAATGGTCATCGCCGTTGGATCAACAATTCCTAACCCAAGGACCTGAGCCATCCATTTCTCAAACTGGCCGATAGGATCTTCTAGCAGATCTTCTCTGCGCAGACCACCCTTCATGTATTCACGTCTTAACGATTCAAGATCCATTAAGGTTCCGATTTAACCCATACGAGTTTTAGATATAAAAATGTGTCGACTACTCTGAATATACAGACAACGCGTGATTGGGTGTGAGCCGTACTTTGACGACGCAACAGTTTCTACCTGATCAAATCCCCGTATTCCCAATATTGTTGGCGTGCTGTACCTGTAACGTAGTAAAACGTCCCCTCACCATGCTTATCAGAGGCATAAAATCCACCAACATACTTTTGGCCATCCGGCCACCTATAGGTACCATATCCCTGATAGTGATCCTCGACAAAATCGCCCGTATAGTTCTCGTAGTTATCCTTTAACCAGAACTCAGTATGCTCGCTCTCTCGCCACTCGGGAAGATTAAAAAAATAGGAACCCTGCCCATGACGCTTATTATTGCGCCACTCGCCTATGTAAAGTTTTCCTTTACCATTCCAGTGCGTGCCGCGACCCTCCCGGATACCTTCAACCCAATTGCCTGCATATACTTCTTCTTCAATGAATGAAATCGGTACTTCCAGCCTGCCATAACCATGAAATTCCCCATTCTTGAAGTTCCCCATATATTCGCCTTTACCCCATTGAGTGGCGAGCTTTAACGTACCGCGTCCTTCTATACAATCTCCATATGTGCATTCCTCGTTCGTAATTCCGGCCAGGGTTTGGGATAAACTGTCTGCTCCCCAACACCCAAAAAACGCAGCCAAGCAAAGCAAACGTAGATCGAACACTGCATATGCTTTCATTTTAGACTCCTTATCCACTGCTCTGATAATTATAACTTTCTAGCGCCATGGGTCTACAGCACATGTTAAAGTCAATTTCGCTTTAATCCGACCGCTTATTAAACATAGACTGTAGAAATGACGAATCGCATAGCAGTATGGTTGGCCGAGAATGGCTTCGGAAGGATCGTTCGCCGAGAATCAGTCGGTGGAGGATGTATTAATGATACCGAACGTCTCCACCTGGACGCTGGTAATTCTTTATTCCTAAAACAACACACTCTAGCGCCAGAAGGCATGTTTCATTCCGAAGCGGTTGGTCTCCAAGCGCTAAGTAATAGTCAATTCTTGCGTGTTCCCACTGTCATTCACGTAGAAGATGATTTTATCCTACTTGAAGACCTCGGCCAAAGCTCACCCGGGGAGAGATTTTGGTCAGAGCTGGGCAAAGGACTGGCCCGATTGCACACCGAGGAATATCCGCATTTTGGGTTCAATATCAACAACTATTGTGGCTCGACACCACAGCAGAATGATCCAATCAAAGATGGTCACGAATTCTTTGCCAATTACCGCATCCTGACGTTGGCTTCCCGGGCTTTTCATCAGAACTTACTGGACCGAACCGAACTCACGAAATTAGAGTATATCGCTGCAAACCTAGCCCGTTGGATCCCCAAACAACCTGCTGTTTTAATCCACGGTGATCTCTGGTCAGGCAATGTTCATTGTGATGAAGAGGGACACCCGGCACTGATTGATCCTGCTACTTATTGGGGCTGGGCAGAAGCCGAACTGGCCATGATAGAGTTGTTTGGTGGATTCGGTAGCGACTTCTATGCATGCTATGCTGAGCAAGCAATTCTGGACAGTGGCTGGCGCGATCGTGCACCGGTATACAATCTCTATCATCTGCTTAACCACTTATTGCTCTTTGGCAGAAGTTACCTGGGATCTATAAAGGCTATTACCCGGCGATTTGCCCGCACCTAAACCTCCCGGCAAAATAGACCGCCAACCCCCTAAAAGGGATTAGGTGAATTTATCTCATCCACTAGATTGTGCTTCTAAGCACGGCGAGTGGACTGGTTTGGACCACTCTTCGTGTTGAGTTGATGCCGAGCCCGGCTATGATAAGCATGCCTAGCAATGGACCTGCTGCCCAGACCCAGTAATGGAGGGAAAACTCCTGTTGGAAAACCTGTTCCTGAAGATAGTAGAGACTGACTTCTGCTCCAATGGTAGCTATTAATCCAGCAACAAAGCCGATTGAGGCAAACTCGATTAAAAGACTGGTAAGTATTAGTTTTTTACCAGCACCAAGAGTCCGAAGGATAGCGTTTTCATGAAATCTCTCGTCCAGGCTCGCGTTCACGCAGGAAAGCAGCACCAAACCACCGCATATCAATACTAAGATCGAAATTAGTTCAACGGCTGAAGTCACCTGAGCAATTATTGTTTGAATTTGCTCGATTAGCGCATCAATTTCTATTATGACCATTGTAGGAAAAAGCCGTATCAGATCGTTCAGTAGAACCTTCTGCTCTCTTTCCAACAATGCGGTGGAAAGAAATGTAGCGCCAAGATGATCGATGGTGCCGGGTGAAAAGATTATAAAAAAGTTGGGTTGCATATTATCCCAACGCACACTGCGAAAGTTACTTACCTCTGCAGTAACAACCTGTCGGTTCACCTCGAACTCAATTTGGTCGCCTAATTCTAGATCCAACCAGTCAGCATACTCCTCTTCTATGGAAACATAGCCTGGCTGGGCGTCCACTCCCCACCAGGTGCCGGAGGTTATGAGGTTGTCTTTCGGAAGCTCTTCCGACCAAGTCACCTGGCGTCGACTTAGCTGACCGCGTACACGTCTACCTCCACTGGACGCTTGCTGTCCGTTTTGCAGAGGCGGAGCGTCGCTTTGTGGACTTTCGTTCAAACCAATTGGTTCACCCAGGTCAGCATCGTCTAGTCGAGTGTTCTCCGTTAGCGTGCCCCCACCGAGAGAGTCTTCATTGTTATTGCTTGGATTAGGCAGGTTTCCATTAATCCGGTTTACCCTGGCGCTGGTTAGTGAATAAAAGGCATTGTTTTCAACTCCGTTCTCCGCGAAAAAGTTCTGGATGCCCGCAATCTGGCCCTGAGTAATATTCATCATGAAATGATTCGGCGTGTTCTGTGGCAGTTGTGCCTGCCATTCTTCTATAAGGTCGGTGCGAACCAGTGTCAGAATCAATAGCGACATAATGGTTACGGAAAATACCATTACCTGAAGCACATTCTGTTTGCGCCGACGCCGTGCTGCAGTCATCGCCAGCAGCCAGGCGCTTCCCGCTTTCATGCCCACAGAACCACTGGAACGGAGAAAAAGGTAAGACACAATGGATAGAAATAGAGCGATGGCAGCAACTGCACTTATGAGTACTGAACTAAGGAACAGATCTTCGCTGTACCAGTAGATAAGAAAAATAGTGCCAAGCACCCCAAATAAATAGGGTACGTAAGCGCTTATTTTTTGCTGGGTTATATCCTTGCGAAGCACTCGCAATGGGGAAGTCTCGCGCAACGCCAACAATGGCGGTAATGCGAAGGCAAGTAAGCATACAAAAGCAGTAAGTGAACCGATTACATAAGGCTGAAAGCCTGCAGGTGGCAACGTAAACAATAGGACTGACTGAAGTAACCGAAATATCCCCTGGTGAACTAGGTAACCGAGTACACATCCGACCACAACAGCGATTACCGCCAACATTAATTGAATCGCAAGATATATCAGCGAAATCTGTGCAGAAGTACATCCGAGCGTCTTCAGGATGGCTACATAGTCATAATGACGCTCACTGTACCGCTTAGCTGTCAAGGCGATGGCGACACCTGCCAGCAGAACAGCAAAGAGAGATCCCAACAGAAGAAAGCTTTCCGCGCGCTCAAGAGCTTCACTGACTTCCTCGCTCTCGTCTCTGATGTCTCGAATGTAATAACGTCCTCGCCATTCTTCCCGTGCCCTGAACCAACCTTCGAATTCATCAAGTAATTCCAGGTCATCGTGGGCGAATAGGTACCTATAGCTTATCCGGCTTCCAGGTTGCACCACGTTAGTAGTCTCTACATCATCCATGTGCAGCATTAGCCTGGGCCCAGCGTTATCGACCAGTCCGCCTCCCGACCGATCCGGTTCAGTAATGATTATCTTGCTGACATTCAGTTCTGCTTCGCCAACCGATACCGAGTCTCCAACTTCAATACCAAGCGCAGGTAAGGCTCGGGATTCTAACCAAACTTCTCCCTGTGGAGGTCCGCTCTGAATTGGTGAACCGCGGACGAAGGGCGCGTCGGCAATAATTACATCCCCACGTAAAGGGTAGTTGTCAGTCACTGCCTTGGCTGCAACCAATAGATTGCCGCTTTCGGAAAATGCCATGGAGGTAAACGACAGGGTTTCAGCCGTACGCAATCCCCGTGACTGGCCTTCCTCAAGCACTTCTACCGGGAGGGTACCCCGGCCACTGACGATACGATCTGCTGCAAGCATGTTGGCTGATTCCAGCAACAGAGCTTTTTCCAGCCGATCAGTAAATAAGGCGATGCCTGTAACCGAAGTTACTGACATCACCAAAGCAAGAGATAGCAGACGTAATTCACCCCCATGCCAGTCCCGCTTAAGCAACCTCATGGCCAATCTCAACAGATTGCCTAGTGGCTTTTTATCGGATACAGGTACTGGATTTGCTTCAAGCACTGAAAGCCTCAATGTTCGGTTCATCACTCACGATTTCGCCAGCGACCAGCTTCACGATTCTGCCGCACCGTTTCGCTAAGCGCTCGTCGTGAGAAACAAGTACCAGTGTCGTCGAATATTCATGATTTAGATCAAACAAAAGATCGACCACCTTTACACCGGTGGCTGTATCTAGATTGCCAGTAGGCTCGTCTGCAAACAAAATTCGGACTTCAGTTGCAAAAGCTCTCGCAATGGCGACACGTTGCTGTTCCCCGCCTGAAAGCTGGTTCGGGTAATGGTGCCAGCGCTCTCCCAGACCAACCCGTTCCAGTAACTGTTTGGCCTTGTTTTTTGCCTCAGGGTCTCCCTTGAGTTCGATTGGTAACATCACATTTTCCAGAGCTGTGAGGCTAGGCAGTAGTTGAAATGATTGGAACACGAAACCCACCAGTTGGCCCCGTAATATAGCCCGCTGTTCTTCATCCATTTGCGTTATATTGTGTCCATTGAGTATAACTTCTCCCGAAGTAGCGCCGTCCAATCCAGCCATGAGCCCTAATAAAGTTGACTTGCCAGAACCAGATGCACCAACAATGGCAACCGCTTCCCCTGGCTCAATGAGCAGACTCACTCTCTTGAGAATGGTCAATACGCCTTCACTGGTAACGACAGCCTTGACCAAATTTTTCGTTTCTATCATCTTTACTCTTAACTCGCAGATAAAAGGCAGCTCGCATTATAATCGAAATAGACACAGAAGGTTCTGCTCCCGCTCACCTGCCTGAGCACTGGTGCCATACGGGAAAGGAAGGGGCAATGTTTAACATATTCAACGATTGGGTCTGTAATTGATGCGATGAAATCCATATTAATCAGATTAGCCGCTTGTCTAATTTTTTCTCAGCATTTGTATTTAATTGAAGCTGAGGAAGAGCCCTATACATTGCTGGTGTTCGGAGATAGCCTAAGCGCCTCATATGGCATGAATGAGGATGATGGTTGGGTGACTCTGCTTGCTAAAAGGCTGCAAACAGAAAATTGGCCCTACCAAGTTGTCAATGGCAGCATAAGCGGTGAGACAACGACCGGCGGTCTATCACGTCTGCCGGCAATGCTGGACGCCTATCATCCCGACTTGGTGATCCTGGAACTGGGAGGAAACGATGGCCTCCGCGGGCTACCTTTGGATACCCTGAAACAGAACCTGATCAGGATGATCGATATTATTGAAACTACTGGTGGCCAAGTATTGCTCACAGGCATCCAGATTCCACCCAATTACGGGCCACGATACACCGTACCGTTTTCCCAATTGTATAAAGAAATTGCTGAAGAACGAGAAATTCCTCTTGTTCCATTCCTGATCGAAGGCATTCCACAACAACCAGAGCTGATGCAGAATGATGGCATTCACCCCAAGGCAGAAGCACAATATATGATACTTGATAATGTATGGCCCTTCCTGGCGCCCGGGCTGGAACACAATTAGGAAGAAAATTCTGCTGAGGCGTTAATACGTGAGATATGGCGCGACAGTTGTCAATTCTATCGCAAAGGCTAAACCACCCGAAAGAAATTGGACTAGGCCAGATCCTCAGCTGCCTCTGTGATCGCCGAATTTCCTGTAAAACTAAATAGCATTATCGCTGATGCGATATTACAAAGAGCGATAACCAGCAAAGCCAGGTTATAGTTACCAACCAAGTCATAGTAGTAAGGCACTAGCACAAGACCCAATGCAGACATTCCGAAGGTGAACGGCATGGCTGTAGACCTCACAGAACCCAAATAGCGTCTTCCAAAGAAGGAAGCCCAGATCACCTCCTGAAGCGGCAGCAGGCCTCCCCAACCAATGCCCATAAATAAAAATCCTGCATACACCAACAGGTCAATCTGCCTGTCCACACTGAACACTATAAATACTACAGAAACACCAGTAACAGCAGCCCCTAGGGCCGCAAGTTTTCGCGGATTATATCTGTCAATCAATTCTCCCCAGAACGGTTTGCTGAGAAAAGCTGGTACAGAGGCAATGGAAATCATGGAAGAAGCTACTAAACGGGAATAACCGACGTCGGTCATGAACGGAATGGTCTGGGTCAACATGACAGTTATAGATATCTGAAACAACCCAAAAGCGAATACCAGAAAATAAAAACTTGAGGTCCGCATGGCCTGACCTCGCGTCATAGACTTATCAAAATCCGCTATTGCTGCAGCTCCGAGACCGGCCGCCACCTGTTTATCCGATTTTCCATCGGGATGAAGCTGATAGTCTTCTGGTCGCCGACGCACTATCAAAGCCATAGGTAATGACACCATCAGTGACCCTATTCCAAGTAGTTGCCAAGAACTTCGCCAGCCAAATTCATCTACCATCCAGGTAGTGATCGGTGGCAGCACTATCCCTGCCAGAGAAATACCCATTCCAGCCAGGGCTACCGCCCGACCCCGACGCTCCACAAACCACTTCCCCAACGTGACATTGACCACTAGGTTACCGATCATAGCGGCACCCGCGGTAAGAATAAGACCGTTGAGAATCAGCCATTCAGATAGTGTATTGATACTGCCAAGACTAAAGATAGCTGTTGCCAGTACTACAGACCCGGCCAAGATGAAGGGCCGTCCTCCAAATCTGTCGATATAAGAACCGATTACAAACCCAGTGCAGGCCATGACAATCTGGCCGATCGAACGTGATGCTGTGAACTCAGCGCGAGTCCAGCCAAATTCTTCGGTCATGGGAATCATGAAGGAGCCAACCACATAATTTGACATCCCCACGGCAACAAATTGGGTGATGAATCCGGCTAAGACAATCCAGTAACCATAATAAAATCGGTGTTCAGACGAAGGCAACAGTACTCCCTGTTTGAATTGTTAAAAACATTAAAAAAATACAATGGCCCCAACACGTTAGTTATAACGGGCAGTGCCTACTATTAGTCGTTCCGGTGTTTTTAAAACTATCGGCGGCCGCTATCAAACGAAAGCCCGCGGCCTATGTTTCGTGTTACGCCGCTACGACTATCTAAAGATCGAATACTGGACCTGTCAAAAGTAACGCCTGCCTGGTAATGGCTCTCATTTCGGTATTGCCGATCCAGCACTGAACTCCGATGATCGAAGTTAAGCCCCTGGGATGCGTTTACGCGCTCGTTGTAGTGACGGTCTAGAACGGTACTGGGCCGGCGGTAGGGTGAACGATTCAAGTATGTGTAACTTCGCCCGCTGAATACAGCGGGCAGCGCACGTCGCGAATTGATTGATGCGTCGCGGTGATAAACTGGGGAGATCGACTCCAGAGACTTCACTGAGTAATACTCTCGATTCAAATTACCGTGCAGCAAGCTTATCAGGCTTAACGAATGAGACAGCAGTGGATCGGCAATACCTAGATTGGCGCGCAGAAAAGCATTTTCGAGGC
Source organism: Pseudomonadales bacterium (assembly GCA_022447905.1). Classification (GTDB taxonomy): domain Bacteria; phylum Pseudomonadota; class Gammaproteobacteria; order Pseudomonadales; family Pseudohongiellaceae; genus UBA9145. The sequence goes on from JAKUTG010000005.1 coordinate 26,009, forward strand.
TTTGGTAACGACGGGAAATAGCAGTGAACTCGGATCTTAGGCGGGCATGGCCACGACCGTCTTGAATGACTTTCATAAGACGCACTGTTTTCCGGCTTAAACGCTCGGCGTGGAACCGCACGTTTCCTTGGCCCCGGGTATTGCGTAATTCGTCAGCGAGTTGGGTGCTGGCCGAATGTAACTCAGAGGCAAGGCGGAGCAATTTAAATTCATCAGCTAAAAGCGCAACAGGGGAGATGCACAAAACTGCCAGAATTACTGTAACAAGTCGCATGGTAATATTGCCCGCAGTTGTTGCAATAACCCGAGCCATGACGACCCCCTCTTTTCTAGGTTCATTAGCCAAGCTCGTTTTATAAAGAGCTTTACTGATTTGCTACTTAATAGCTTAGTAGTAATGAGATTCGCTCCTCTCGCCGGCGGTGATCGCTAAATACTGGTCAATCACTGGATCCAGGCCCTGTAATAGGCACTCAACTATAAGCGCATGGCCAATGGATACCTCTAGAATATCAGGAATATCTAGGAAACGCCTCAGGTTATCCAGATCCAGGTCATGTCCAGCATTTACACCAATTCCAAGACTAGTAGCCGCCGCCGCGGTATCCGCATACTGTGCGAATATTGGGTGTTCCGACTCTAGTCCAAAGTGCGAGGCGTAGTCCTCGGTATACAGTTCGATACGATCAGCACCGACAGACTGCACCTCAGCAACTCTTTCTGGCACCGGATCGAAAAACAAGCTGCTACGTACTCCTAAATCTCTCAGCCTCTTTACCCTGTCTCTTAATAATTCTTCATTCCCCGCAACATCCCAACCATGATCCGAAGTAAGTTGTCCGGGATCATCGGGCACCAGTGTGCACTGTGCTGGAGAAGCCTGCGAAACTAGCGCCATGAATTCCTCTGAAGGGTAACCCTCGATATTGAATTCCACGTCACTATAGAGTCTCAAAAAATCGCTGATGTCAGCTACATCCCGGCGAGTTATGTGGCGCTCGTCTGGCCTCGGATGCACAGTGATACCTTTCACCCCGAGATTCACCAAGCGTTCGACGAAATTCACTAGTTTCGGAAAGTCTCTTCCCCGCGAGTTGCGGAGCAAAGCTATCTTATTAACGTTAACACTCAGTATGGTCATCACTATGAAACTGTTATTGGGTCAGAAAGTCCATTGAGTTAATTAAAAGGCCTGAGGCCCTTCGACAAGAAGCCAGTGCCGTGCTCCCATAATAGTTTTTAGCTCGGCATTTGGGGAAAGTGATGGAATTATAACCCATGTAGGATAATCAGCGGCTTAGCATTTCCAGGGTGCTCTTTGTAGTTGAGTTGCATCCTGGTTTCAATTAGTTCAGCGATTTAAGCACATCAATAACATCGTCGTGATGAGACTTGGTTTTCACCTTGTCCATAATGTAAGCCAACTCGCCCTGCTTATTGATAATGAAGGTGGTTCTAATGACGCCCATGAACTCCCGGCCCATGAATTTTTTCAGGCCCCATACGCCATATTTTTCGGTAACACTATGGTCTTCGTCGGATAGTAGAGTGAAGTTCAAGCTTTCTTTTTCCTCAAACTTCTTGAGGCGCCTAACTGGATCGGGGCTTATACCCAAGGCAATCGTGTCGAAAATTGCCAACTCCTCTTTATTATCCCTTAGGCCACAAGCCTGTGTGGTGCAACCTGGTGTCATAGCTTTGGGATAGAAGTACAGCACTACGTTTTGTTTGCCTATAAAATCCTCCAGACTTACCTCGTTGCCATCCTGATTATAAAGAGTGAAAGCTGGAGCCAGGTCACCTAACTTGATTGAAGCCATTTTTAAATTCCTGATTAGTTTTCAGCAAAGGCATTATACAGATTCGGCAGAATTGACATGCTAAGATAATTGTTATGTTCAAGCCTCCACACTCCGCTGTGGTTCTCACCGGTGCCGGTATTTCCGCCGAGTCGGGTATCGAAACTTTTCGTGCAGCCGATGGGCTCTGGGCTAACCACCCCGTTGAAGAAGTTGCCACACCGGAAGGTTTTGCCCGCGACCCTCAAAAAATCTACGACTTCTACAACCAACGCCGTCGACAACTGGCATCGAGTGAGATACAGCCAAATGCAGCCCACGCTGCACTGGCAAAGTTCGAACACGAATTCGATGGCTCCTTCCTGCTGGTTACCCAGAACGTGGATAACCTGCATGAGCGGGCTGGAAGCAAAAATCTGCTGCATATGCACGGCGAATTACTGAAGATGCGCTGTCAGAATTCGGGGATAGTGTTCGACATAGAGAAAGATTTTGACTTTGACACCCGTTGTCAGTGCTGTGGTACGCTGGGAAATCTCCGCCCCCATATTGTTTGGTTTTGAGAG
>JAKUTG010000050.1:0-11968 GCA_022447905.1 Pseudomonadales bacterium
CTATACGACCATCTGGGTCACCTGAATTGAACCCGGCTGCATTCAGTAATTCCTGTAATGTCTGCACTAGCGCGACAGTCATAGCCTGTTCATTTTCTGGCATATTTTGGATCGCAGCACCACCTGTATAACGATCCGCTAAATGTCCGACTGTTAATGCGTAGAATGTTGAAGGGTTATAAGCCATAGTTGCCCTGAAATTGGCATAAGTCAGGAAAGCTGGCCCACCTGCTCCGGCGGGCAAAATCACAGAAGCCTGCATATTAGCAATGGGTATCGGTGAACCGTTCATTTGGATAATCCCCAGATCATTCCATTCCTGCAGAGACTTGCGGGTCCGTGTTCCAGTAAGGCTGAAATCAAAGTTTGACGGCAGCAATACTTCCCGTCCCCAGCGTTCGTCGCCTCGCCAACCAGATTGGGACAAGAAGTTAGCAGCCGAATGAAAAATGTCTGGCAAACTATTCCAGATATCAATCTTGCCATCGTTGTCACCGTCGATGCCATAACGCGCAAACACCGACGGTAGGAACTGCAGTTGACCCATGGCTCCGGCCCAGGAACCACTCATATTGTCTACAGCAATATGGCCATCATCGATAATTTTTAGGGCTGTTAACAGTTCTTTCCTGAAAAAATCAGCTCTCCGTGGATCGTAAGCGAGCGTAGCGAGTGCCTGTAATACAGAGAAACCCCCGGTAGCACGACCATAATTACTTTCAATAGCCCAGAAGGAAATTAAATAATGAGGCTGCACGCCATAACGTTGGCGTACTTCTTCCAACAATACTGCATATTGTCTTAACAATGCCTGCCCGCGATTAATTTGTAATGGGGTTATGCGAAGGCTCAGATAGCGCGTAAAAGTCTGTATAAATTCGGGTTGAGCGTTGTCAAGTTCCAGCACTCGTTCTAGCGGAGCTTCCAGGCCATCGATAGCCAATAAGGTTTTTTCGCTGATGCCAAGAGAGAATGCTTCAGCACGTAACTGTTCACGCCATTCAGCAAAAGTCTGTTCCTGAGCAACAAGCGGAGGAAGAAAGAAAAACAGTAATAAAACAAAGACGATTCGTTTCATGCGTCAATTTTAATAGAAATCATTTGGAATGAAAATCAAGCCAGCGTGATTATTGGAAGCCTTCGCATCCTTCGTTTTAAGCCAAGCAATTAGTTTATCTACGTGAATTGTCTGGCGTGAATTGCCATTCATAATTTGTGACATCAGGCACTACCTTAATACCTGTGCTAAATTTGAAAGGCTTGGAAATTCCGCTGGGATAGTGCATTTCCACATAATAAGCAGTATATCCCTGTTTTGGCGGATCCAGCTTTACCTGGTAAACACCCGCTTCTACTTCAGTTAACGGCATACTTGCATAGGCCTTGCCCAGTTTAGCCTGTGTAAAGTTCCGACTTTCTGGATTATGGGCTTGCCAGAGCAATACCTGTGAAGGCTTATCCAAGGAAAAGACGGTTATTACACCATCATCGCCTACGTTCCAGGAATACCTGGGCATTTTTACATTGTGCACAATGGCATGATACCAGGCATCAACACTATCCAAGACGTCTGTGCCATCCATGCTGTGGTTTGAGTTGGGCACGTATCGGACATGCTTTTCACCTATCAGATCATTCCAGTAGAATTGCCAAGAATCGGGTATAAAAAATTCATCTCCGGTTGAATTTAACAAGAATTTAGGCAACTCGAGTCTGTCCCTATACTCATACGGTTCCACCAGGTCCATCAGATCGTCCCACTCGGATGTGCCAATCCAGTTAACATTTCCACTCACTATATAATCAATAATAGCTAGCGAATAGGCACCATAGACTGAAAAATGATGCTTGAAGGATTCACCTACATTTAGCATGTCTATTACTATAGGCATAATTGCCACTACACGTTTATCAACGATTGCGGTAGTCCAGGTCGTCCAACCACGCTTTGAAGCACCGGCGACGACAAATTGGTCTACCTCAATATCCCCTCCGCGTTCACTGGCCATCAAAGCGGTAACCGTATCCATGGCGCGCACTGCAGCTTTGGTCATAGGAAGGCGAAGCGGCCACTTTTCATTGCCACTACGGAAAAATTTGTCCCAGGTATAGGCTATGATTGCGTCTTCAGTACGCTGCAGCCCATTATCATTTACAAAAACCAGTGGCTGATTTGGAACCATGTAAAGCGTGGTAACAACCGTATTGGTCTCCAGCGCCCTCTGTATGTCGGAAGGAAGCGCTTCTGTTGGAGCGGACCTTGACTTACTGCCGCCGGTAATAGTGAGAAATCCTATATCACTATCCACTTCATCTGGCGCAACAACTACCATGTAATGTTCCCAAATTGGTAGATTGACCTCGGCTTCGGTTAACCACTGCTGTGAAATCATTTCCAGCACATAAGTCGTGTAACCGTCTCCATCTATCGTCTGCAAAACGCTATAACGATAATTCTCATCCGGCGCGCGGACATAGCGATCGAGCGCTGTAAGTGCAAGTCCGTTTCCACTATCAGCAAGTAGCATCCCAGCTCCCAAAAAATTCAAGACGAAAGCAGCGATTAAAAATAATAAGGACTTACGAGCTGGCATCATAAAAGACTCACTATTTGATTATTAGGGGCAACGGAAAACCCAACAAAAGGTAGGCGTCTACAAACCTTTTTCTCCAATAAAGATGTACGAACAAGATATTTCATATTGCCTTATCCCCTGGCTACACGAATGCTATCGCCTCACCCCTCTCCTGTCGACAACCGTTCCTTTTTACTTCATAAACGATTTCGCAACGCTTTGGTTGGAGGCTCACGACTGATACTATCGCTTTTATTTAGTAATTTTTAGTGAAGACCATGCGCAAAGACCTCTGGATTGCCGCCTTGTTCATATTGGCTCATGCCACAACATCGTATTCACAATTGACAGTTGGTGACACTCCGACACGAGCCCGTGCGGCCGACGGATCATTCATTAGCTGGAAAGAACACATCATCGACGATCGAGCATCATCCGGTGTCCCCTTTAGTGGTAGTGACGGTCTTGAGATGGCGGATCTCGATCGTGATGGAATTGACGATATTGTTTCCGTCCACGAGTCAGATTCAACATACGACTCTACTACCCCAGGGGAAACACCTCCTGCAATGGGCCATGTAAGAATCGCTTTTGGCTCGAATGACCCTGACAGTTGGACCAATATTACGCTCGCTGAGGGTGTTGAGGCTTCAGCTGCCGAGGACGCCGCTATAGCTGACGTCAATGGTGATGGTTTTCCTGACATCATGGTAGCTGCAGAACTATCGCATCTCATTTATTTCCAAAACCCTGGCCAGGACATTCGTAATCGAGTGTGGGAGCGCCTAATACTCCCAATGACTCAGGGTAGAGGGTCTTATATCCGAGTGTTCCTTGCTGATTTAGATGGCGATGGCAGGCCTGAAGCAATTGCACCAAATAAAGGGGCCCAGCGTCCAACCATTGCTGATTACAGACGCTCGACCGCGGCTTCTATTTATAAGTTCGCCGGCGATCCATTGAATGGGTCTAGCTGGCAAGAGATTGAGCTAGGTAGATTCAGCAATCCCAGGAATTCAGAGCCAATCGACATCGATCAAGACGGTGATCTGGACATCATTGTCGGTAGCAACGGAGAAAATAGAATAATCTTATTTGAAAACATCGACCCAGATAAACTTAGTTTTGAAGAACATGCTATTGGAGTGTACGGCCCAGGGACGAATGGATTTAATATGGAATTTATCGATATCAACAAAGACGGACGCTTGGACATAATCGGAGGTTCGGGCCGCACTTTGTCGTGGTTAGAGCAACCAGAAAATATCGATCATGCTTGGGTCTCTCGTTCAATTGGATCATTCGCACCCGACAGTATGACAGGGTTTGAAATAGCGGATATTAACGATGACGGCTTGATAGATATAATAGCTGGCAGCTATAGCCTCGGTCCGAGAATGGGTGACGGGGAGGTAGACAAAAACGATTCTTTAGGTAGAATCGGTTGGTTTGAGAATCCTGGCGAGATTGAAAGCGAGTGGACCCGGCACGATATTTCTCGACGCAAGCGTGGGATGTTCGATCGGTTCATCGCAAGAGACTTAGACAACGATGGCGATATCGATTTTGTTGGAACGCGCGGCAACAGTGACCCCTATGACGGGGTATTTTGGTTAGAACAAGTCAGAACAAACCAAGCACTACCAGCTTTCCAAAGAGCTCGCGACGAAGAAAGCGAAGAAGTGCCTCTTCCATAAAAACGAACGGTGAACAAATATGGCCAAAGCATTTCCTGATCACCCTAATCTAGTCGACGGTTATGCACCACTTCAAATGGAAAGCGATGCTCCTAACGTCGTGATTGAAGGATTAATACCCGCAGACCTCCATGGAACCCTCTACCGAAACGGACCCAATCCGCAATTCGCTCCCCGTGGCGCCTACCATTGGTTTGGCGGAGACGGCATGATCCATGCCTTCTTCATTGAAAACGGAAAAATCTCCTACAAAAATCGTTGGGCTCGCACAATAAATTGGACGCTTGAAAACGAAGCAGGCGAAGCGCTTTTCTCGCCATTTGATCCAACTAAAAATGACCCTCGAGTAATTAATGCGGAAACGAATGGGCTGGCGAATACAAATATCGTATGGCATGGCAATAAGTTATTAGCTCTAGTAGAAAGCCACCCGCCTTTCGAAATGGATCCTTCGACCCTCAGCTCTAAGGGCTCGTGGACCTATACAGATAAACTTCAAGGGCCGATGACTGCTCATCCAAAGATTGACCCGGAAACTGGCGAAATGTTGTGTTTTGGCTATAACGCTGACGGCGCTATCTCGCCCAAAATGTCTTATCACGTTATCAGCAAAAATGGACAACTTGAAAAATCAGAATGGTTCGACGCGCCCTACCCCGCCATGGTTCACGACTTCGTTACGACACGAGACCACGTAATATTTCCTATCATGCCTCTAACCGGTTCAATGAAACGCGCGATGAAAGGAGGCCCAGTCTACGCTTGGGAACCTGAAAAACAGACCCACATAGGCATAATGCCGAGATCTGGTTCAGTTGAGGATATTCAGTGGTTTAAGGGTGATCCAGCTTATGTTTTCCATTTCATGAATGCGTCAACGCAAGGGAATACAGTAATCTGCGATGTATGCGAGTACGAGCAGGCTCCATTTTTTCCTAATGCAGATGGTACTAGACCGGACCCGAAGAAAAGTGTGGCTAAATTAAAACGTTGGACCTTTGATCTAAATGGTGACTCAACCAACTATAAAGTTGAACAACTAGATGACTCAATTTGTGAATTCCCTCGCCTGGACGAAAGATTTTCAGGGCTCACTTACCGACATGGTTATATTGCTTGTGCTGGGGATCAGCCGCCCAAAAGCGGTGGATATAGCGCGCTTGGCCACATCGACCATCAAACAGGTAAGATTAATAAATACGATATGGGGGAAAACCTCGCGACTTCAGAACCTGTATTTGTTCCTGCAAGAACTGATGCACCAGAAGGGCAAGGTTATTTACTATCAGTTGTCTACGACATCACTATAGATAAAAGCCATCTAATAATTCTTGATGCAGAGAACATCTCAGATGGCCCCATAGGTCGCGCGTATTTAGACCACCGAGTTCCTTTCGGTTTTCATGGTAACTGGAAGTCAGCGGACTAGATGTTAGATTGATCGAAAGAGTGCTTCTGACACCAGTATTTGGAGGAACAAGAATGAAAAGGTTATTCAAATGTGCCGGAATAATTGGACTTACTGCGATTGCCAACGCCACTTTTGCTCAAGATTCAGGCGTGATAGGTCCAAGCCCTTATGAATTTACGACCCAGACCTGGATGGAGCCTTTTGCCCAGGAAGGGTTTACCTGGGGCGGGAATTCTGGCGTACATGTGGAATCGGAAGATCGAATATTTTTTCTGCAGCGAGGCGAAACGCAACTCCCGGAACCTTTACCGCCCGAATACACAAACTTTGCCGGCTCCCTCGGTTGGAATGTACTTGGGTGACGCGGTCGAATCTGGCGTAATTGCATTTACGTAATAGACAGCGAGGGCAACGTGCTGGAAGTCTGGGACCAGTGGGACCATTTGTTCACGGGTACCAATGGTCCGGGACCTCACAGCATCCGCCAGAACCCCTATGATACTGAGAAGCGGGACTGGGTCATCGATCAAACAGGCCACAGTATTTATGTGTTTTCCAATGACGGAGAACAATTGCTGATGACCTTGGGTGAGAAGAACATGCCCGGAAGCGATGAGACACATTACCATCAACCACAAGACGTCGCTTTTCTACCTGATGGAAAATTTCTCGTAGCTGATGGCCTCGGTGATAATAAGCGCATAGTCGTTAGAAATTCTGACGGTTCTTACCATTCAGAATTCGGTGAAGAAGGTGATGACCCCCATCAGTTTGCAAGTGTCCACAGCCTGGCAATGGGACCGAATGAACATCTCTACGCACTCGACAGAGATCATCGTAACATCAAAGTTTTTCGGCAGACAGCTGCCCCTAACTCTTCAGAATATCCCTCTTATGATTATGTAACCACTTGGGGCAATCTTGGTATGCCGCTGGATATTACAGTCAGTGAGGAGAGTGCCTGGGTGACAGATTTGAACCCACCGAAAATCGTGCAATTTAACCTGGATGGATCTCGGGAGTATACCTGGCCATTACCAACCGAAGGGCCGGATTTTTGGATCGAGATGCACTCGTTGTCGGTGGACGGGAATGGCAATCTATATGGTACCGATAACCAAGCTGGCCGACCACAAAAGCTGGTGCCTCGGTCTGATGCCGACCCTGATCATCTAGTGCAGCCTCAATATGTCCCTCTTTAGCCAATAGCACACAAAAAAGCGAGCTGAAGCCACAACTCGCCTTTTTTTGCGTGTTCAATATTTAATTCAGTGCAAAGACTTTAAGGGCTGGACCTTGTCTACTCAAGGAACCTGCAAAGTTTCTATTTGCTCCAAAATATTCTTGCGTAACACCTAACCACACATTCGCGTGAATAGTAGGAGTACCAATGGCGACCGCAATGTATTGTTTATCGCCGACTTGGTAAGTTATAGGAAACGAAGCTGGAATATCGCCTAGATCAGTACTCCAGAGAACTTCACCTGTTGCATCGTCAAGTGCTGAAAATGATTGATCTAGCGCACCAATAAAAACCAGTCCTCCTTCAGTCGAAAGTGCTGCACTAGTTGGGGGTGCCTCCTTTCGATGATCCCAAACCAATTCCCTGGTCTCAACATTTACTGCCTGCCAACGTCCAAACTGGCCATCACTGGCAGCCAATGGACTGGGACTGGGCTGCATTGCTGCTCCGGTCGAAAGTATTCCTCCTTGGCCAGTGGGTCCTGCATTCATGCAAACTTCTGCAATTGGCAAAAACAACATTTTCGAATCTGGGTTATAGGCAGCCGACTGCCAGTTCCTGCCACCATTTGCAAAAGGACACAGAAGGTGCGTTTCTTCAGCATTGGGGGTAGCAATAGGACTAAGGGTTTTTGCTCCGGTCTCTGGATCAATAGCGGTAATAATGTTTTGTAAGCCCATATCCATAGAAAACAAATACTCACCAGTAGCCGCATCTAACGCATCGTACAAAGCCATTTTTCCCGCAGTTAGGACGACCTTTCGGTTAACCCCTCCCAGCTCGATCTCTATTAACTGTCTTTCATAAACCCAATCCAGATCCCATTGATCATTTGCCACATGTTGGAAATACCAAACAAGTTCACCCGTTTTCGGCCGGAGAGCAACAGTTGAATTCGTATACAAAGCATCATTCGTTACCCCTTCGATGCCCACTGGCCTTAATAATGGTTCCGTGTGATAGGTTGGCGCCAACCCAAAATAAACAAGATCTAATTCAGGATCGTAGGATCCGGGAACCCAGACCGAACCACCACTGCGCTCTTCCAGGGGTATATCATTCCAAGTGTTTCCACCCGGTTCTCCAGGCCAAGCGACAGTATTAAATCGCCAAACCTCCTGACCCGTTTCCAGATCAAGTCCAACTATAAACCCCCCACCGGGCATAAACGTTGCAGTCACACCCTGAACCAAGATACCACCAGCAATCACAGGAGCACCCCGCAAAGCATGAGGTAGAACCCCCGACCGCTCAGTATTAATTTCTGTGTCCCAGATTACTTCACCTGATTTATGGTCTAGCGCAACCATATGAAGGTCAGCTGTAGGCATCAATACTTTGTTCCCATAAAGAGCAATTCCTATCTTTGAACTTGGCGCTTCTGAAGATTCATGACGGTAGCGCCATAACTCTTTCCCCGATGTGGCACTAAGCGCCAATAATGTATCGCGCGTACTTAACAAGTAAAGCACTCCATCGTGCACCAAAGGCGTTGGTGTATTGGGTCCTCTTTCTAACTCAATTTCCCAAGCTAATCCGAGATTCGTCACATTAGTTTTGTTGATTTGATCAAGAGGGCTATGACCATAGCTTGCATAATTACGGCGCCAAATAAGCCAATCCTGCGCTGATGGATCACTTAACATGGCATCGTCAACTGGCCTAAGTGATGCCAGCAGCTCCATTTCTGAAGACTGCGAATATACTGGTATATTCCAAGAGAATTGAAAGAGCAAGATACTGGCAGAGGCTACCCGCATCCCTAACCTTTTTCCAAGATTCATACTTAACACCTATATCGAATTACCAGAGCAGGGTAATAGCAGATTAAGCCCGAGTCTATGGTTAATTCCCTATCAGAAGGAAGATAAAAACAGGGTTGCTTATTTACAACCGGTACAACCTAACGAAACGTCGCAGGATGGATTGGGCTTCCGGTACTTGCTCCCCCTCCACCGCTTCTATCAATTGTTGAACCGTATCAGGTGGAAAATAACCGTAATTTTTGTAAACAAGTATTCGTGTAATAAATCCTTCAGAATCTCCTTCAGGGTGAAACTGAGTAGCGTAGATATTATTCTTTAGCTTAAAAATCTGCACTGGACACGCGTCATTCGTAGCGAGCAGAACGCACCCGGGTGGTAATGAATCACAAGCCTCTTTATGACCAAGTAACACTCGAAACGTACTTGGAAGGCCTTTCAACAATCGATCGCTCTTACCTTCCTCGGTTAGGAATATATCAGCACCACCAACAGGCTCACCGTGTTTACGGGAAATCGACGCACCGCAGTAACTTCCCAGCAGCCCATTCCCTGAACAACAACCCAAAAAAGGGAAATCACGCTCCACTATGCGATCGAAGAGATTATAAAAATCTAGCTCTACGCGTTTTTGTTCTTCGCTCTTATGTTCTTGCTTATCACTAACATTGAATGGCGAGCCTCCCACGATAATCGCTGCATAGTCGTCCAGATCAATATTCGGTAATCCCGATTTTTCGGCTCTTATTCGAACTACCTCCGATTTTTTAATTCCCCCGTAATGTGTAATAGATTCGAACTCGTTGTCCGCTGTTTCATCCTCAGGACGAAGTTGGAAAATTAGGAAAGGCTTCGGCATTACGTGCTGGGTTTTCTGATCATATTAATCAAGAATTAATTGCTTGATGTAATCAGTGACTGCGCTTGCTTGTGCTGTTAGCTCTTCATCAGTCGCGCTGCTTATAGGGTGGGCTATTATACCGAAAAGGTAGTCAGGCACTCCCAGCACCCTTGCCATCAATTCTGCGGCACTTGCGAAATTTACCGTCATTACTGCCAGAGCGGGAGTACCGGCGCGTTCTGCCATCACCGCGTCATGCAAACTGCACGACGAACAGCTTCCTCAATCTCCTACCCCTGTCACAACTGCGTGCCAATTCCTGACTTCATCAATCAGGGTTTGTTCAGCGGGTGCGCTGTAATTGGATTTTGTGCGCAAGACAACTTCTGCAACGGAGAATTGGTTACAAAGTAACTCATGTAAAGAGGCAAAAAAACGTTCAGTTCCTTCCTTACCATTAGAGATGAAACCTACTGTGGCTCCTTCCAGAGTAGAAAGGCGCTCTGCCAGCACGCCCTGTTCGGCGGCAGCTTCCTCGCTTGTGGGGTTCAGAACTCGTACCGGCATATGTTTCTCTGATTGTTTGTTAACGGTCACAGTTAACACAGGCGTTAATGGCCGTAGTAACGGCACGACTTTTTGTGCCTAACCAAGGGGGTATGATTGCACCGAAGCCTCCGGCCGGTCCCCCAGCGGCTATTACTAGTAGGCTCTCAGGCTCGACCAAAGCATTATACGTGACGTCGCCTTTGTCTCTAATCACTGCCGTTTTTCCAACCCGGCTCCATTCTGACCTTTTCACCCTTGCATTCGCATAGATATATTGCGCAACGTCAGCTTTAGTCCAGGCGGCTGCCTCCAGATGATCACGATGCTGTTTAGGGATGACGATTACATAGTCTCCGGCCCAAATGGAATAATTCAACATATTGGCCCGAATCTCCGCCACGTAAGTGTCTAAAATTTCTTCAGGTACGCTGGTCCACTCGTTCATAATTTGTCGTGGGGCGCCAGAAGCAAATACAGTAACAGCAGAAGCTTGTAAGGGTATACCTCGGCACTGCGCAAGAGATTGCCAGTTAGTCCCCTCTTCGTCTTCTGCGAAACAATAACTTGATTTGCCGGGGTGTCCCAATGTGGACCTGTCAACGGCCCCCGGGCTCACATTCAAGATATTGATTAATCCGAGTCGAATGGCGCGCCCGATCACCGAGGTTGCTCTGGCACCGTTACCGAGCACATTAAACTCAGTTTTAGCATCAATTTCCAGGCGAACCGGACCATTCAGGATTGCAAGTACAGCACAACCTCCTGTGCTCGCAGTGGCTCCGTGCAGCAGGAACTGAGGTTGCAGCATGGCATTCCAGGCTGCGACAACAATCGGGAAATGTATCGGGAGACAGCCTGCCATAACAGCGTTGATAGCTAGCTTCTCGGCCACAATAGCGTGTCCCCTTACCGGCTCGATCCCTATGAGTTGGTCAGCGGGCATTCCCGCCCATTCGAGACAGTTTTGCACTGCCGTCGGGGTTGGCGGCACGATCGGAAAACCATCTGTCCAACCGCGACTGTGAAAGAATTCTTGGGTCTCAGCAGAATCGGTTAGATCATAAGAAGTGGACTGAAATTGCATTGTGTCAAAATAAGGCAGCCCCCGCCAGAAAGCCTGGCGGGGACTATGCAGTTGTTAATTCGGGAGTCTGTAGGCGACGAGAGCGCCTGGATAGTTAGTCCTAGAACTTCCGACTTGCACGACGATGTACTGTTTGTCATTGTGCGAATAGGTCATCATGCCATACTGCCCCGGCGCTGGCAGTTCAACACTGCCGAGCATTTCACCCGTCATTTTGTCGCGCGCATTCAGAGTCAAAGGCGCATCGGGTTCCATTTGCGCCATGCCCTCGCTTAACGCACGTGTCTGCACCAGAATGTCACCGGTTACCATCTGAATCGACCAGCCGGTGCCGCCGACATTAGGAACATCGATACCTTCCAGCAGTGGGTGGTTCTTAATGTCATCAGGCGTTTCACCGATAGGTAAGGACCAGACTTTTTCGCCTGAGTTCATCTGGTACGCAGTAAGTTGATTATTCATTCGCTTAAAGACAGACAGCCCGTCAATCGTGGGCAGTCCACCACCACCACCAGCCAACCAGGCAGCGACTGTTAGCCCGGTTGTTGGAGTGCTGTTCGGTGTAGCGCCTCCTACACCTGGCTCCGGATAATTTGGATTATCTCTGTCTACTCCGTTGGTGGGTCGCATGAATCCTGGAGCAAAACAATTGCGTCGATGGGAGTTATACATCATGCCGGTACTCGGATCGGCAACAGGAGGATGTGGAATAATATTACCGCCGCCTAGACAACCCACATTGTTGATATATTCACCTTCGTAGGTGTTCGGCAGCGCTGGCACGTAGAGCCCACCAATTCGATA
>JAKUTG010000051.1:0-4861 GCA_022447905.1 Pseudomonadales bacterium
CTTCCAGTTTTTGCACCACATTAAAAATAGAAGAAGCCTTCTGGCCAACCGCCACGTAGACACATTTACAGCCATTGCCTTTCTGGTTGATGATCGTGTCAATCGCAACCGCGGTTTTGCCCACTTCGCGGTCACCAATTATTAGCTCTCTCTGGCCACGTCCTATGGGAGTCATGGAATCGGTTGGTTTCAACCCGGTTTGCACAGGTTCGGCCACGGATTGGCGAGCAATAACACAAGGTGCAACCTTTTCGATAGCGTCGCTGAGCTTAGCTTCTACCGGCCCCTTCCCGTCCATGGGTTTGCCCAAGGCATCAACCACACGACCTTCCAATTCCGGCCCGATGGGCACTTCCAGAATACGGCCGGTACAGCGGCAAGTCTGGCCTTCTTTAAGTTCCAGATAGTCGCCTAATACGACAGCGCCGACAGAGTCGCGTTCGAGATTCAGTGCAATCCCGTAAATGCTGCCCTCGAATTCGATCATCTCCCCATACATCACATCCGCCAGCCCATGAATACGGATGATGCCGTCCATGACGCTCACTATGGTTCCTTCGTTCTTGGCTTGCACGGACACATCGAGGGTGTTTATGCGTTCTTTGATAATTTCACTGATTTCAGCTGGATTCAGTTGTTGCATGCTTATTTCCTATTTCCTACCCCATTCAGGAATTCATTGATTCGGCCAGTTTGTTCAACTTGCCCCGGACAGAACTGTCTATCACAGTATCGCCCGCTCGTATGACTGCGCCTCCGAGCAGAGACTGATCGACTTTAGTCGCCAAATTAATGTCGCGCTCAAGGCGCTTCTTGAGAGCTTGCGCCAGCTTTGCAGAAATTTCTGAACTGATTTCGAAAGCTGTTGTAATCTCCACGTCTACCGATTTCTCTTGATTGGCTTTAAGGTTTTCAAATAGCTCCGAGACCTCAGGGAGCAATGCCAGACGCTTGTTTTCTGATAACAGGCGAATAAATTTTTGTCCCTTCTCGTGAAGCTCTCCGCCACAGACCTCGATGAAAGAATTGGCAGTTTGTTCCGAAGTCAAAGCGGGTGAAGACATCACAGACGCGACTGTTTCATTTGCAACAATACCCGCAGCTATCGACAACATGCGTGACCAGTCCTCCAGTGCCGCATCGGCAAGAGCAACCTGAAACGCTGCTTTCGCATAGGGTCTTGCTAAGGTCGTTAATTCCGCCATTGTCTCTTTCTGGAATTTACTCGTTTGTGCCTCAGGCCTATAACTCTGAAGCCAGTTTATTTAGCATTTCTTCATTTGCCGCTTGGTCGATGGACTGCTCAAGAATTTTCTCGGCACCAGCAACCGCTATAGCAGATACCTGAGCTCGCAGGGCCTCCTTGGCTCTATTAACTTCCTGATCTATCTCGGCCTGGGCGCCGGCAATAATACGCTGCCCCTCTTCCCGGGCATGCTCTTTTGCCTCGTCGCCTATTTGTGCGGCCCGCCTGTTTGCCTGGTCGATAATGGAGGCAGCTTCTGTCTTTGCCCCTTTTAGCTGCTCCGTTACCTTGCTTTGAGCCAGCTCCAGATCTTTTCCCGCGCGCGCGGCCGCTTCCAGACCGTCGGCTATTCGCTTCTTGCGTTCTTCTAATATGGCAGCAAACAGCGGCCAAACATATGTCTTGGTGAACCAAACAAAAACCAGGAAGGAGATGGATTGCCCAATGAAGGTAAAATTAAAATTCACGGTGTTTCCTCCCGCTTACAGACTTTGTCTTAGCCACCCAAAGCGGCAGTGAACGGATTGGCAAAAGTAAACCACATGCCTATGCCGATACCGATCATGGTGACCGCGTCGATAAGGCCAGTTACCAGGAACATTTGCCCTTGCAGTTTAGGTGCCAGCTCAGGTTGTCTTGCGGAGCCTTCCAGTAATTTGCCCCCCAAAATACCGAAGCCGATCGCTGTGCCTGCAGCCCCCAAGCCCAGTACCAGCAAAACGCCCAGCACTGTGTTAGCCAATATGATTTCCATTTTTTCCTCCAGGTTTTCTTCAGTTCAGTAATAATAAATTAGTGATCAGGCGCCTCAT
The DNA here is from genome assembly GCA_022447905.1 of Pseudomonadales bacterium. Taxonomy (GTDB): domain Bacteria; phylum Pseudomonadota; class Gammaproteobacteria; order Pseudomonadales; family Pseudohongiellaceae; genus UBA9145. The sequence goes on from JAKUTG010000051.1 coordinate 2,059, forward strand.
GCGCCGCGTTCAAGTACACGATGGTTAACACCATGAATACATATGCCTGCAGTGGTATTACCAACAGATGGAATACCGCCCAAACAAAATATGCGGGCAACTGCCAAAGCCCCAGCAATGCAATCAAAAGGAAAAGCAGTTCACCGGCATAGAGGTTGCCGAACAGTCGCAAGCCAAGAGAGATAGGCTTGGCAAATAGCGTTGGTATTTCGACAATTAGGTTAAATGGAAGCATCCACTTCCCAAAGGGATGAAAGGCTAGCTCACCGAAAACCCCCCCCAGCCCTTTATTCTTTATACTGTAGTAGATGATCATCACAAAGACGGTGAACGATAAGCCCATGGTTATATTAGGATCGGTAGTAGGTACAATCTTGAAAGGGGCGTTTTCGAACTGGAACACTGCGGCGGCGGATATTTCAAAAGCCTTGGTAATCCAGTCAACCGGCACCAAATCCATGGTATTCATCAACAGGATCCAGAAAAGCAGGGTCAGGGCCAAAGGTCCTATCAGCTCGTTCTTGTAGTGGAAGACCTCGGAAACACGAGCGTCGACGAATTCTACTACCCACTCGACAAAATTCTGGATGCCGCCGGGATTATCGACCGAGGCCTTCTTGCCGACCGAGTGGAAAAACCACAGGAAGAAAATCCCGAGGAATATCGACCAGCCCAGGGTGTCAACATTTACTGCCCAGAAACCAATCTCGACAGCCTCCTCCGGTGTATGGGCAAACCCCCAGTGACCGTCGTGTGTGCGGCCCAAGGTCAGAAAAGACAAATGGTGAGTGATGTATTCCTGTACTGTAAGCTCGCCAGCATGCTCGGCGGCTAAGTGGGCTGCGTCAGCTAACTCTGCCATAAAAAACTCTATCCATTGCCTCAATTTTCCCCTCGAACATGAGGGCGTTTTGTTCGCCTTATGTTTTATTGCCCGTAGGGCTGTAGCTAATCAGGCCTGACATCATCACGCCAACGAAATGAGTTGCTATAAACCCAAGTATCAACGCGAGCTCATTTAAATTAGTAATTAATGTAAAGCTTAGCGCAAAGAGCACCAGCGTGATTCCGATCTTGCCAAGTTCCCCTCTTATGAAGCTCCTAACAACTTTGTCCGCGTTGCGAGCGCCCCTATATTTGAACGCCTGCATGGCGAAGTAGCTGTTTGACAAAACGCTGATCAGACCTCCCAGCAATACCGAGTAGGCCACGACGCTACCTGAAAGAAACAGAGAAATTAGGGCTATAAACGACGTGGCAACCAACTGTGCGACGATTACTTTATAGACTGGTGGGGCTTTTAGATTAGTCACAAACCTGATTTTTTTGATTGGCTTTTTATTGAGCCCGACACCCAAAACATCTGTAAAAAACACTTTAAATTTGCAGCGGTGATCACCAAAGCACGCGCATTATAGGGATTTTGTGGGCCCTAATCAACTGCGCCAAACCGACAATTTTCGCGACGGAAACCTGCTAATTTATGTGAGATAAAATACCATCCAGTTCATCCAGAGAATTGTATTTTACAACTAGCCTGCCTTTACCCTTGGCGGTGTGTTGGAGCAGCACTTTGGCGCCAAGCTTGCCCGCCAACGTTTCCTCAAGATTCTTGATGTCTGGATCAACAGCCTTGGGTGTTTTGCCGGAAATCTCGCCTGAAAGTAGGCGCCTGACCAGCGATTCCGTCTGCCGAACGGACAGCCCCCGACCCACAACGGCACGAGCTGTCTTCGGTTGCTCGACATCGGGCAGAGCCAGAAGCGCCCTGGCATGCCCCATCTCCAGATCGCCCCGCTCTAACATGCGGCGCGCATCCGTGTGCAGCCCGATAAGACGAATCAGGTTAGTTACAGTCACTCTGGACTTGCCGACAGCATCTGCGACTTCTTGCTGCGTCAGTTCAAACTCGTCCTGCAGCCGCTTCAGCGCCATGGCTTCCTCGATAGGATTAAGATTTTCCCGCTGGATATTCTCGATCAGGGCCATGGCAATGGCCGCCTCATCTCCAACGGGCTTAATTATAGCCGGTATCTTATCTAATCCGGCTAACTGGCTAGCCCGCCAGCGGCGTTCACCCGCGATGATTTCGTATTTTTCGCTGGAGATTGGGCGAATAATGATAGGCTGCATGACGCCCTGCTTCCTTATAGATGCGGCCAGCTCCTCTAAGGCTTCCTCGTGCATATTGGTACGTGGCTGATATTTGCCCCGCTGGATTAGGTCTATTGGTATGTTTTTAAGATCGCCATCTTTATCAGAAGTCGCTGCCGGGGCTCGATTTTTATCAGTTTTGCCCAGCAGACCCGCCATAGTCTCCGGGCTGCTGTGGGACAATAGCGCATCTAGGCCCTTCCCGAGCTTCTTGTTATCTGCCATCGTTGCTTTTCACCAGTTTCGAGTTGTTCCGGGTTGTTATGCAACCCGGCGTTCCGATCAAGAGATACCTGCCGCAGCTTCATCGTGCCTGCGCAGCATTTCGCCAGCAAGAGCAAGGTAGGCGATGGCCCCCCTTGATCGTTTGTCGTATTTTATTGCGGGCTTGCCGTAGCTGGGCGCTTCAGCCAGCCGGACGTTCCTGGGTACCACAGTGCGGTATACTGCATCGCCGAAATAATTAAAAAGCTGCCCGCTTACTTCGGTGGTTAATTTGTTGCGCGGGTCATACATCGTGCGCAAGATGCCTTCTATTTTCAGCCCCGGGTTCAGCCTATCCTTTATGGTGCTTATGGTATCCATTAACGCCGATAATCCCTCCAGAGCATAGTATTCACACTGCATAGGGATTACCACACCATCGGCT
>JAKUTG010000051.1:4871-11965 GCA_022447905.1 Pseudomonadales bacterium
GCTGCTGCAAGGGCATTGATGGTTAGCATGTTTAATGATGGGGGACAATCAATAACAACAAAATCGTACCGTTGTTTAACCGCTTCAACAATCTGCCTCAACCGTGTCTCACGGTTTTCGCCTGTAATCAGGTCCACCTCAGCAGCAACAAGATCCCCATTGGCAGGCAGCAAGTCATAGCCGGCTTCTTCAGGCCTGGCGACGACCTCATCAAACCCCGCTTCCTGGGCAAGCAGGTCGTAGACCGATTTCTCCAGTGCATTCTTGTCAATCCCGGACCCCATAGTTGCATTTCCCTGCGGGTCAAGGTCGATGAGCAATACATTTTTCCGTGTTACATTCAGTGAAGCGGCAAGGTTAACCGAGGTAGTGGTTTTCCCGACCCCTCCTTTCTGATTGGCAATAGCTAAAACTTTGCTCACCGTATTATCCGTTTAAATCCGTATCGAAACTCTTATCTTAAATCTCTGGCCTTATCTTGTTTGCATATCAACTCAACAACGTGCCTGTGTGAGTTTTCACCGGGGACTATGATTTTGTCTATCCGGGAAACGGTAACATCATCAGGCAACGCTGTGATCTCTTCTTCCGGATAACGTCCTTTCATGGCCAACAGTTTACACGGTTTGTTACTTCCAGAAGATAACAGGTGTCTAGTTTTCACTACCAGCTCTTCCAAGGAAGAAAAAGCTCGGCTAATGACCATATCAATTTGCCGGCTACTTTCATAGTGCTCAACCCGACAATTTTCGACCGTTACATTCGACAAACCAAGCTCGGTCTTTACCTGAAACAGGAACCGTGTTTTCTTGCCATTGCTGTCCACCAAGATAAATTCTTTGTCTGTATTTAGAATAGCCAAGGGGATTCCTGGAAGCCCGGCACCAGACCCGGCGTCCACAACAATATTTCCGCTCAGGTAAGGATGGATGGAGAGGCTGTCCAGAACATGACGGCCTACCATAGAGCCTATGTCAGTACTAGCGACCAGGTTAACCTTCTGATTCCACTTCTCAAGCAACTTTAGATACTGGGCCAAACGAGATACCAGACTCTCTTCTCCGCAAACCCCCATTGATCGCAGACCTTTTCTCAACTCTCGGTCAGGGGAATCATACATAAGGCTTTTCCGACTCTGCTTGAGAGTCTATAAATATAGGGTGTGGTTTCAGAGGTAATTCTCGCCAACACTACAGGCGACGATCCTGCTCAAATGGCTATAGGGTAAGCCGGTCTCCTCATGCCAGGCATTGAACTGGTCTTGCACTTTCTTCAGATCGCGCTTGCTCGAAGGTTGCTCCGCGATATCCAGGCCAACACTTTTTAGTGTCAGCACCACATCGCGGGACAATACGAAACAATCTTTTCCAACTCTTCGCAAAAACCACAGCGCACTCTGCCCACCAAGACGAGAACCATGTTGCTTTAAATGGGCCATCAAGCCGATCTGATCCGACTCTGGCCAGCGCCCGAGAAAATTGCCAAACCTTCCGAATTCACGGGCAGTTTCCTGAATAAAAAAAACATTCTCCTGCAAGGCCTTGATCTTCTGCCAGTTGCGAACTACTCGCCGGTCGCTTGTATAGGCTTCCCATTGTTCCGGTGACAGCAGCCCTAGTTTAAAGGGATCAAAACCGAAAAACGCCTCTTCGAATTCAGGCCACTTCTTCTCAATAACTTTCCAGCTGAAGCCCGCCTGGTTAATACATTTTGTCATCATGGCCAGGTAGCGATCATCGCCCCTGGCGGCAAGTTTCTTCTTGGTGGCTACTTGCGGCAGGAGTTTCCCCAGCGCAGTTGCGCCCCCTTTGCGCCGTTCAGCGCGTTCTTGAATTTGAGTAAATTTCTTCATTTTGCGTATTACCCAGCTTTACGCGTCGGGGCCTGGTATTTCTTCAGGTAAATCAACAGCAGAGAAATCGCTGCCGGCGTCATTCCGGGGATTCGAGATGCTCGCCCAATGTTTTCGGGTCTCGCTTCTATGAGCTTTTCTTTCAGTTCGTTTGACAAACCCTGAATTTGCTCGTAACAAATTCTGGCGGAAGGCCTGTATTCTCTTGCTTTTTTAGCCGTTCAATTTCTGTAGATTGCCGATCAATATAGCCTTGGTATTTAACCTGGATCTCTATCTGCTTTTGGGCTTGCCGCTCAAGCGAATTTGTAGGTGCAGGTGCTTTTCCCGATAACGCTGCTTCTAACAACGGTTGAATCTCAACTCCCGGTCTGGCTAGCAAGTCAGCCAAGCTATACTCCCGGGAAATAGGTTTTTCTAATAAGGGGTTTACTTTTATTGCTTCTTTGCTTTTTGGTAGCACCCAGGTGTTGCGCAAGCGTGCGAGCTCACGCTCAATGCGTTCCTGCTTCTCAGAGAAAAATTGCCAGCGCCCGTCATTAACGAGCCCAAGGGTTCGGCCTTTGGGTGTAAGGCGTAAATCAGCATTGTCTTCTCGCAAGGTTAAGCGGTACTCCGCTCTGCTGGTAAACATGCGATAAGGTTCGTTGGTACCCAGTGTTATCAGGTCATCAACCAATACTCCTATATACGCCTGGTCACGGCGTGGACACCAGGACTCTTCGCCGCGTGTGGCTAATCCTGCGTTCAATCCGGCCAGTAACCCCTGCGCAGCCGCTTCCTCATAACCTGTTGTGCCATTTATCTGTCCCGCAAAATAGAGCCCTTCGACAAATTTAGTTTCCAGAGAATACTTCAAGTCCCGGGGGTCGAAAAAATCATATTCGATGGCATACCCTGGACGGGTAATGTGAGCATTCTCGAAACCCTTGATCTGGTGAACCATGTTCACTTGCACGTCATACGGCAACGAAGTGGAGATGCCATTCGGATACAACTCATTGGTGTCCAATCCTTCTGGCTCCACAAATATCTGGTGAGAATTTTTTTCGCTAAACCGCATCACTTTGTCTTCGATAGACGGGCAGTATCTAGGTCCGGTTCCTTCAATAATGCCGGTATACACCGGAGATCGATCCAGCCCACTTCGAATGATTTCATGGCAGGCTTCATTGGTTGAGGTGATGTGGCAATCCACTTGTCGGGGATGATCAGATTCCTGACCCAGGTAGGACATAACAGGCACAGGGGTGTCCCCTTCCTGCGGCTGCATAACCGAAAAATCTACGGTCTTGCCATCTATACGGGGGGGTGTGCCGGTTTTAAGCCGATCGACTTTAAACGGTAACTCTCTAAGTCGCTCTGCAAGCGCTATAGAAGGCTGATCGCCAGCCCGCCCACCAGGTTTGCTTTCCATACCGATATGGATTTTTCCTCCCAGGAAAGTTCCCGTGGTAAGTACAACTTTCTTTGAACGAATTTTCAGGCCCATCTGGGTCACAACGCCTTTAATTACGTCTGATTCGATAATCAGGTCATCCACGCCTTGCTGAAACAACGTCAAGTTGTTCTGGGTTTCAAGAATCCGGCGGACGGCTGCCTTGTAAAGCGCACGGTCAGCTTGTGCTCTAGTAGCACGAACAGCGGGCCCTTTGCTCGCGTTTAGAATGCGGAAATGGATACCAGCCTGATCTATCGCCTGTGCCATTGCCCCACCAAGAGCATCTACTTCTTTTACTAAGTGGCTTTTCCCAATACCCCCAACAGCTGGATTACATGACATCTGCCCCAAAGTCTCTATGCTGTGAGTCACCAATAGAGTGCTTGCGCCTAGACGCGCAGCTGCGAGGGCAGCTTCTGTACCGGCATGTCCTCCACCGATAACGATGACGTCATATTGAGTCTTGCTAAACATGGGAAATGTTGAGTCTCTAATCAGGGCTTTGAAGTATATAGACTACCAAAGCCTGTAAGCGAATTTCTTTGTAATTCTTCTTTTATACACATTATATATTTATATATAGATATATAAGACTATATATAAGAAGGTATATATGTTGTTGTTATAGGGGGACCTGTTGTCTGTTGAAAAGCGTTATAAACCAATTAAAATCAACCGCTTGCATCAATGATAACTACCGTTAAAACCACTTGGCAGGCTAAGCATAAGGTCTTAATGAAATGTGCACAACTAGATGGACTCTCACTTCGGGAATAGGTTCGCAAATTTTATCCACTACATATCAAGTATATTTGCTTACTTGCCAACATAATGTCAACTCATGCAGGATCCTGTTGATAACCTTACTTTCCAATGCAAAAACTTGAGAAGATCTCACCGAGCAAGTCGTCACTAGTGAATTCCCCGGTAATGGCGCCTAAATGGTTCTGAGCCAATCTTAAATCCTCAGCGACCAATTCAAGATGTGATCCCTTACTAAGCTGTAAAAGACCGGTTTTTATGAGTTTTTCGGCCTTTTTAAGCTCTGCCAGATGTCGTTCCCGTGCTACGAATGCTGTTTCCTCGGTTGGCCTGAATCCAGCACAGGTTTTCAGGTGATCGCGAAGCATGCCGATTCCTGTGCCCTGTTTGGCTGAAAGGCGGATTTTGGAAACCTCTTTGTTTTTATACAGGACAGTATCTTTACCAGGTGCGTTGCCCAGCAAGTCAATTTTGTTATAAATCAGCGTACAGCGAGTAAGAATTGATTCAATTGAATCTGCGCTCTTCTCTGCAAGATTGAGTGGTTGTAACACCTTACCCACATCTTGTTCAGGGGTAGTGCAGTCAAAGACCAATAAAATCTGGTCCGCTGTCTCGATAGCATCATGCGCGCGCTTTACCCCCTCTATTTCAACAATGTTGTCGCTAGTTCTGAGACCCGCTGTGTCAATAATATGAATTGGCATTCCATCAATGGATATTTCTTCCTTTAACAGATCCCGGGTGGTGCCGGGGATATCAGTAACGATGGCGCTATCAATACCAGACAGGGCGTTCAGCAGACTGGATTTTCCAGCATTTGGTATCCCGGTGATAACAACCTGCAGCCCGTCTTTGAGTAAAGCGCCCTGCTGCGCCTGAGCATATACCCCAGAGATCTGGTTAAGTGTTTCTTCTATTGATTCACCAACCTTCGCGTCGGCCATTAAGTCTATATCTTCGTCTGAAAAATCTATGGCCGCTTCTACGCTGACGCGAATAGTCGTTAGCATTGTTACCAGGCCGTGCACTAACTCTGAAAATTGGCCCCTCAAAGTGCGCATGGCAGATTGGACTGCTTGTTTGGAGTTGGCATCGATGAGGTCGGCAATAGCTTCTGCCTGCAGCAAGTCAATCTTATCATTCAGAAATGCTCGCTCTGAAAATTCGCCCGGGCCGGCCAGGCGAATATCTAGCGAAAGCACTCTTTCAAGAACGGCGTTCAGAACATAAACACCACCGTGACCCTGGAGCTCAAGGATGTCCTCCCCGGTAAACGAATCCGGGGTTTGATAGTAAATAGCGACGCCCTGATCTATCACCGTCTGATCAGCATCAAGAAAATCGCAATAATGAGCATACCGGGGAGAGGGTAAAAACCCGAGTATCTCCTCGCAGGCTTTAGCAACGTCTTGACCGGACAGACGAACAATGCCAATGCCGCTTCTCCCGACAGGCGTTGCTATTGCACAAATTGTGTCAGTTTCAATTGCTGGCATTGGCGTTCAGCAGGAAAGGAAGAGGCCACTGTTAAGGCGGACTCAGGTTGCCTTTTTAGCTTCGTAGCTGGCTTCAATTTTTCTTGTTATATACCACTGCTGTAAAATTCCCAGTACGCTGTTAGTTACCCAATACAGTACCAGGCCGGACGGGAAAAACAAGAACATCCCGGTCATCATTACTGGCATGAATTGCATAATCTTCGCCTGCATGGGATCGGCAGGGGGAGGGTTAAGCCTCATTTGTAAAAACATGGTGATGCCCATTAGCAGTGGCAACACAAAGAATGGATCTCTGACTGACAGGTCATTTAGCCAGAACACAAAGGGAGCGTGTCTTAGCTCCACGCTCTCGAGAAGCACCCAATACAATGCGATAAAGACCGGCATCTGGGCAAGCAAGGGCAAACACCCGCCGAGAGGATTTATCTTTTCTTTCTTGTAGAGGGCCATGGTCGCTTGTTGTAATTTCATTTTGTCATCGGCATAGCTGTCTTTAAGTTGCTGCATTTTGGGCATAACACGGCGCATTCCTGCCATATTCCGAAACTGAGACTCGGACAGCTTGAAGAGCAATGCCTTGACGATTATCGTAAGAATAATAATGGAAACACCGTAGTTACCGATTATCGAATTGATCTGGGAAAGCAGCCAATATATCGGGTTTGCGAGGAACCACAGAAAGCCATAGTCAACATTAAGGTCCAGGTTAGGTGAGATCTCAGCCAGGGAGTTTTGATCTTTTGGGCCCGCGTAAAACCGCACCGTTTGACTGCCGGTGCTTCGAGCAGGTACTGCGAATGAAGAGCTGGTGAACTCGCCGAAGTACTGGTTGATATTGTTTATTCGCGTGTTAAACCTGTTGGTCGTCTCCGTGCTTGGAATCCAGGCTGAAAGGAAATGTTTTTGGCTGAAGCCTATCCAGCCACCATTCATATCAACGCTTCCCGCGCCGTCTTCTACATCCCCGAAGGGTATTTTTATATAGGGGTCATCATCTGATGTGGCGACGAACCCCAGATAGCTTCGGCTAAAATAGCCGGCGCCACTTGGATCATCAAAGGCGTCACGTTTCACTTGGCCGAAAGCATTTCCCTGCCACTCCGCGCCAGATTGATTGTCTACGATGAAAGTGACATCGATCAGGTAGCTGCCGCGGTTGAACCCGAACCGTTTTATTACCTGCACCCCCCCTACGGTAGTGGTGACAAGGTCAACATCGAGAGAATTTTCGTCTTCCCTCAGCCTATAGCTGGTGGAGCTGGACTGATAGACGGCTCTACCTGAATTGTCTATACCATCGCGCCCAATAAGCCCGCTTTGCGCCACGTAGTTTCGCCCCGGAGAAGACTCCAAGAGCACAAAGGGGTCATTTATAACATCTAGTTGTTTGAGGAATTGTGGCAGGGCAAGGTAAGTAATGTCGGCACCGTTCAAATCGATATCGATTTCGAATGTGTCGGTGGACACAGAAATAATACTAGCTGGGGAAAGGTTTGCGGGGGGCTGCGAAACAGCACCCGGCTCACTGCTTGTAGAG
>JAKUTG010000052.1:0-6653 GCA_022447905.1 Pseudomonadales bacterium
AAGCAGTGGTAGGAAATTTCTTCGGTACCTGGACCATTCCGTATTCTACCCGGCGGTTACATTATGGGGGGTGATGTACTCCGTCGACCGCATCAGGAAGCCATAGCTCTAAGACAACTTGACTGGGAAGGGGAGGAAATTTGGCAATATAGTCAGATGGAACAGGTTGTTACCGAGGTAGACGAAGAGGGGGTAGGCGGTGAAATGGTTTGGTCTTCACGACAGCACCATGATTGGCAGCGTGATGGGAATCCGGTTGGTTATTTTGCTCCAGAGTTGGAGCCACTGACTAGCGAAGGGCGCACGCTGGTATTAGCTCATAAGAATGTGATTATTCCGGAAATTTCCCCGAGGCGCCTCGAAGATGACTATATCTATGAGCTTAACTGGGATGGAGAGATTATATGGGAATGGCTGGCTAGTGATCATGTGGAGGAAATGGGTTTCTCAGAGAATGCCCGCAATGCTATCCATCGTTCCGTTGCCTGGAATGAGGATCGACAAAGCGCCGACTGGCTGCATATAAATTCTGTTTCATACCTGGGTCCCAACAGGTGGTATGACCAGGGTGACGCGAGATTTGATCCTGAGAATATTATCTTCAGCAGCAGAGCTGCCAACATTATTGGCATCGTTAACCGCGCTGGTAATATTGTTTGGCAACTCGGACCTGACTATTCCACCTCTGAGAGCACTAAGGAATTGGGCCAAATCATTGGGCAGCATAATCCCCATATCATCCCAAAGGGTTTGCCCGGTGAAGGAAATATTCTGGTATTCGATAATGGCGGGTCTGCTGGCTATGGCTTTGCTAATCCTGCTGCGCCTGATGGACGAGATTCTGTGCGTCGTGATTTCTCAAGGGTGCTAGAGTTTGATCCCATCACTCTGGAAATTATTTGGGAATATTCAATTGATGGTTCTGAAAAATTTCAGTTTTTCAGTCACTACGTAAGCAATGCGCAACGTCTACCAAATGGTAATACTATGGTTACAGAAGGGTCCGACGGTCGTATTTTTGAGCTGACTGAAGACAAGCAGATAGTATGGGAATATATGAGTCCTTTTCACGGAACGGAAGAGCCTATTTCCCGACGCATATTTCGAGCCTATCGATTACCATATGAATGGGTGCCCCAATTGGATAGGCCCCAGCAGGTGCAGGTGGTACCGCCCGACAATGGTACTTTTAGAGTACCACCTCAATAAAGAATCCGACCCAGGAAGGCCAAATGGTGTTTAGCATTCTAACGGTTTAACTGGTATTGACCGAGCTTCCCATAGTCTGGATCAAATCACCGATCCGCGTTTCCGTCACCGTCCATAAAAAGTTTGCGGTGTTTAATGCGCCAACCTAGAGGCGTCCGAACAAAGGTGTCTTCGTAATAGCCAGATCCGATCATCGTTGGAGGCCTGGACGTAACATCCAGCAGGATATAGTACGCTTTGCTAGATGCTCCTTCCTTTGTTGGCTGAATAATAAAACTTCCATTTACATGACGCCTTCCGACATCGCCTGTTTCTCCCTGATATCGTCGCGCTCTGTCTGCTCTCAACGCCGCCATTCCAACAATGTCGCGGCCCTCCCGAGTCATAATAGCGTCTTCCGCAAACGCAGAAAGAAAGAGTTCTGCATCCCTGAAGTCGCTCCCTTGATTGTACCGGGCATAAAGTTCTCTAATTTCTTCGTAATCTGTGCCACTAAGCGGGATTAAACCAGACTGATTTTCGCCCTGTGCAGATATGCTTTCTACGAAAAAGACCGATAGAAGGAACGCAAAATAGATAAAACTCCGACTCTTAAGCATGTGAATTTTCCTGCAGGCTTACATTGTAAGTATTTGTTATTTCTTATAAAAAAATTTAGTATGGCGGACTAACAGTTCTTGTTTAAAATTGGAATTTCAAGCAATAACTCCGCTTACTCTACATCACTTTTGGATTTAATTCTGCGAGCTTGAGAACATGCCTAAAAAATTCATTCTTATAATTATCTTGTACCTGTCAACTTATGGCTTGGGATTAGCTCAATCTGAGACTTTAAGAGAGGGAAGCGACAACCCGCTGCTATACGCGGTAGCCTGGAAGCAGACTGCTGCGGAATATCGAGCATTATTTCATCAAGGATTCAATGTGGCTCGATTTCACTTGGCCGAAGCTGTCGCCACTCATAAACCGGAAAATAAACCGCTGGCGGTTATTACAGATGTCGACGATACAATCTTGCTGTCTACCCCTTACTGGGGTTACCTGGTTACCGAGGGGAAGGATTTTTTTGATGACAATGCTTGGGATTCCTGGATTAGGAATAACTCCACTCTAGCAAGTCCTGGAGCGCTCGAGTTTTTGCGTTATTGTTATGCTAACGATGTGGAAGTATTTTATGTAACCAACCGAGATCAGGGCCCCAATACATTTTCACTAGCTTTAAACAATCTATCCACCGCGGGTTTCCCCTACGCTGATAGTGAACATCTCAGCGTATTGCGCGAGTCTTCAAATAAAGAAGCGATTCAAGCGCGCCTTCGCGATGAGTATCAGGTGGTGCTATCTCTGGGTGACAACCTCAACGATTTTGCTAGGAAATATTATGTTGCGGATGTGGATGAAAGGATGGAGCGTATGACTGATGATAGGGAACTATATGGTATGCAGTACGTATTGTTTCCCAATCCAACTGACGGACATTGGATACGGGCAATATTTGGTGAGTCAGAACCGGCGCCTACCGACAACAACCGACTGAAATTTAAAGAGGCTGCAATGAGAAGTAGTTGGGTATCACCCTGATATGATCGAGGTGAGCGAAGGCAGCTAACTGATTGTAACTATTATAAAAGATGACTGAAATGGATAAGTTAACAAGAGTCTACTTTCAATTCTTGTTTGAATCGTTTGGATCGCTCGACATATGATTCTGCGCTTTTGATTAGTTCTGCTTGTTGTTCGGGGGTCAGAGCTTTGATTACCTTCGCTGGTGTACCCATTACTAGGGAACCTTCAGGAATTTCTTTTCCTTCGGTTACCAAGCTGTTTGCTCCTATTAAACAGTTCTTACCGATTTTAGCCCCGTTAAGTATCACAGCGTTGATACCGATTAGCGAGTTATCGCCAATCCAACATCCATGAAGCATTGCTTGATGCCCTACGGTTACATTCTTACCAATTGAGAGAGGACAGCCAGGATCAGTGTGTAGAACTGCGCCATCCTGAATATTGGAGTTTTCCCCTACCGTTATTAATTCAATGTCTCCCCTTATAACTGCGTTAAACCAAACGCTGGAATTTTTCTCCAGCCGTACCTTCCCTATAACAGTGGCATTCGCAGCGACAAAATAGTCTTCATCGACTAAATCAACTTTGTGTTCTCCGAGGCTGAATAGCATTTTTCACTCCTTTTATTGGCTCGCTCTAACCGTTTGTGTACGAATCATTCTATATTGGATGAAAAGAGAATTGTTCTTTCCGTTGATCTTCAAAGGTGAATAATCTATGTTCAGAAGGTAAGGCGCCATGAAATTTTATCTAACCCTGTTTTTTCTGTTTTTTTCTAGCTTATCCCAGGCAGAACTTCAGCTATATATATTCGATTGTGGACGAATATCTATACCTGATGTAAGCATATTTGGCCTTAGTGAAGGAGAAACAGAGGTTAAAGAGTTATTTGTTCCCTGTTATCTCATTAAGCATGATGATCATCTTATGATTTGGGACGCCGGGTTACCTTTATCTAGCGTAGGAGAGGTAGGTGGAACTACTCGTTACGAAATTTCTTTGATTGACCAATTGACGTCGATGAATATTGAACCTACGGACATTGATTTTGTCGCTTATTCTCATATGCATTATGACCATGTTGGAGCTGCGAACACCTTTAAAGAGAGCACCCTACTCATTCAGGCCGATGAAGCGGAAGCGGCCTTTGAAGCGCCTGAAGAAATAGCAGCTTACCGTCCAGAACTGTATGCAGATATTATTAATTCCACACGCATCACTTTAAATGGAGATCACGATGTATTTGGAGATGGAGCGGTCCGTATTTTTTCTGCGCCAGGGCACACCCCTGGTCACCAAGTTCTATATCTCGAGTTGAGTGAGTTCGGTCCATTAGTGCTCTCGGGGGATTTATATCATCTCGAGGCAAGCAGAGAATTGAGAAGGATGCCTACATTCAATACGGACAGAGTTGAGACGCTTAGGTCTATGGATAAAATTGAAGGTATAGTCGAATCCAGCAACGCGACCTTCTGGATAGAACACAATCTGGAACTGGCAGACAGCCTAAATTTGGCGCCAGATTACTACGACTAGAAAAGCTTATTAGTTCTCTAGGGTATGGGTTTGTTCGATGTTTGATCCCAGGGCTGGAATTAACGTCTTAGGAGTTAAAGTCACTAGCGTCATGTCGCTCGGGTAATCGGGTTTCCTCAGACCCCCAGATACGATTAACTCGTCGACCTCGTTGAACCGCGGGACGCTCTTCTATTTCTTTCGCCCACCGCTCAACATTCTTGTAGGAAGACACGTCAAGAAATTTTGCTGCATCATAAATATTGTGAAGGACTAAACCTCCATACCAAGGAAAATTCGCAATGTCAGCGATGTTGTACTCTTTGCCACACAAATAATGTTGCTGAGCTAAATGTTGATCGAGCACATCGAGCTGGCGCTTGACTTCCATCGCGTAACGGTTAATCGGGTACTCAAACTTCTCCGGAGCATAAGCGTAGAAGTGACCAAATCCACCACCTAAGTAAGGAGTGGAACCCATTTGCCACATTAGCCAGGAAAGACACTCAGCCCTGGCTGATAATTCTGAGGGGTACAGAGCACCAAATTTCTCAGCGAGATAAATGAGGATCGCTCCGGATTCAAAGATCCGGGTGGCAGGATTTGTAGTATTATCAAGCAATGCCGGAATTTTAGAGTTGGGATTAAGTGAGACAAAACCACTGCTAAACTGATCTCCACCTATTTTAATAAGGTGAGCGTCGTATTCTGCGCCTTTGTTCCCCAGTGCCAGTAGCTCTTCCAGCATTACAGTAATTTTTATTCCGTTAGGCGTAGCCAGTGAATAGAGCTGTAATGGGTGTTTACCAACGGGCAAAATCTTTTCATGTGTCTTGCCCGCAACTGGCCGATTTATATCAGCAAATTTGCCGCCGCTCTCTTTATCCCACGTCCAAACTTCGGGCGGTATATAGTCGGTCATTTGAGGGAGTTCCTTATCAAAAGAAGAATTATAGCCCTAATATCAAAGAACAACTTTAAAATACCTATGGCTGTTTTTTTCAGAATTATTTGCTGTATTAGTTGTCAGTTTTCGATTTATAGGGATAAAAGGGCTTTGGTAAAGGCACTCAGGGAACCGGAAGCAGTTGCAGCGTCAGACCACTTTATTTACATAAAAGTTTTCAATTTCTTCTGTACTAAATTCAAGCTCTGTTAATATTTTCTTTGTATGTTCTCCCAATGCAGGTACCGGGGAGAGAGTCGGCTCGAAATCGTAGTTGTTTCCTGGGGGCTTGAAGCTGGATACAACGCCCGCTGGTGTCTGGGTTGGAATAATGCGGTTAAGCGCAGCGAGTTGGGGATGGTTCCACACGTCGGCTATAGTGTTAACGTTTGCGTAGGCTATCTGGGCGTTATCCAGTTTTTCGCAGATTGTTTTTGAAGTTAGCGGTGAGAACAAACTCTCGATGATCTCTTTTAGGCTTTCCCGATTCTGGGAGCGCAGGCTACTGCTTTTGAACCGTGGATCATAAATGAGGTCGGGCTGCTCGAGCACAACTTGGCAGAATACTTCCCATTCCCTTTCGTTTTGCAAACCAAGCATGATCACGCGATTGTCACTGCTACGAAATGCTCCGTAGGGGTAAATGCTAGCGTGATCAGCGCCAGTGCGGGGTGGAGGCGACGCGCCGTCGTAGGCATAGTTGAGTGGGAATCCCATCCATTCCACCATGGCTTCCAGCATAGAGATATCAATATTGCTGCCTTTTCCGGTATTACCTCTGTGCAGCAGAGCCGCAAGGATCGCTGCATGTGCCTGCATACCGGCGGCGATGTCAGCGATGGAGATGCCACTCTTGGCCATCTGTTCTTCTGTCCCGGTAACTGACAAGAAGCCAGCTTCTGCTTGGACCAAAAGATCATAGGCTTTCTTGTCCTTGTAGGGCCCTTTTGAGCCATAACCGGAAATGTTACAGACGATGAGCTTATCGAAGTGCTTTTTTAAATGGTCGTAAGTTAAACCGAGCTTTTCCATCGCGGAAGGTGCCAAATTCTGCACGAGTACATCGCTGCGTTCTAATATTCTCATTAGAATATTTTTGACCTCTGGGTGTTTTATATCGAGAGTGAAACTTTCTTTCGACCGGTTGGTCCATACAAAATGGGAGGACTGACCCCTCACTCGGTTGTCGTAATGACGTGAAAAATCGCCAACACCTCTGCGCTCAATTTTGATCACGCGTGCGCCTAATTCCGCTAGCTGCCTTGTACACAGAGGTGCTGCGATGGCATGCTCGAAAGACAGAACTGTAATATCGGAAAGGGGAGCTTGATTTGCCATGATAGTTATTGCTGAGAGATTGTAGCGGCACCTTTCAAGCATAAGGATACGGCATGATCTTATCCACAAAGTGAGGTGT
>JAKUTG010000052.1:6663-11903 GCA_022447905.1 Pseudomonadales bacterium
TTTACCCAAAGTTTGGTCACGTTGTCCTTATTTGCATCTAAACCGCACACTTGGAATGGATCAAGATCAAACACTGGGTTCATTGCGGTGAATTCGAATTTGGTTAATTGCTTGTCAGGATACTGGTCACCAAATAATTCTGTCATCAGGGTGGCCAATAACGGGCCATGGACGATCAATCCAGGATAGCCTTCTTCCTGGGTGACATAGTCTCGATCGTAGTGTATTCGATGGCCATTAAAGGTGAGCGCAGAATAACGAAACAATAGCACTGGGTCAGGATCAACTTTTTTAGAGAAATCGCAGTTTGTCGGAGCGGGGTTAGGTAAAGGAGGAGGAGAATCCGCTGGAATATGACAGCGGTACACAATGTCATGCTCTTCGCTAATAGAAAGGCCTCGCTCGCCGCTAATTTCATGGCAAACACACACGAACGCGAGATTCCCGCTTCGGCCTTCCTTAAAAGTAATACTCTTAATCGTAGATTGCCGGGAAACCTTCTCACCAATGCATAACGGTTGATGAAAATCGAAGCGGCTGCCAGCCCACATGCGCCTTGGCAAGGGGATAGGTGGCAGAAAATCTCCTCGTTCCGGGTGACCATCTCTTGCAAGGGTTGATTGCCTAGCAGGATTGAGAAAGAACAACCAGTGCCATAGTGGTGGCAACTGGTCTCCTTTGCCGTAGACCATATTTTTCTTATCTAACATGGCCGCCATAGCTAATATGGGTGTAATTGTCAGGTCGTCACACGCGGTTTCGGTGCGACCAATCCATTGCTTAAATTCGTTTTCTCCAGTACTCATTTGGGTTATTTTTTAACTGTTAACTAATTGATCCGCTGAGAATTTAATGGATGCCCGGGCAAGTTGCTACTAAAATGATGCCGATTTAACATTTAGTGCTAATTTATTGCGCTAGGCGCGGCGGGACAAGTTTTATGCCAGGAAAATATTTCGAACAACTGGAAGTGGATATGGTGTTCGAGCATTTGCCACATCGTACTGTTACAGAAACAGACAATTTTTTATTCACGGCCATGACTCATAACCCGCAACCGCTGCATATAGACGTTGAGTTTGCCAAGTCCTCCCAACACGGCCAGATTATTGTCAACAGCTTCTTTACATTGGGGCTGGTTGTCGGACTTTCGATTGGAGATACCACTTTAGGCACTACAATTGGTAATCTGGGTATGGAAAGGACTGAATTTCCTAATCCTGTTTTTATTGGTGACACGATTCGCGCGACAACCAAGATTGTCAAAAAACGTGAATCAAAGACCAAACCAGACCGTGGAATTGTATGGTTTGAACACATTGGCGTTAATCAGCGAGATGAAGTTGTGTGTGAATGCTTGCGCAAGGGCATGATGCTAAAAAATTCTAATTGAGGTAATTCGATTGATAAAACAGCCAATACAAGGAGCGAAAGGCCTTCGTCGTTCGTTACACTTTGTTCCTGGTGGAAACAACCGGATGTTTGAAAAAGCGCTCTCCCTGCCGGCCGACTCTCTCATCTTAGATCTAGAAGATAGCGTCACTCCAGAAAACAAGGAAGCGGCACGGAGCCATGTTTGCAATTGGGTTAAGAGAACAGATTTTGGAACACAAGAATGCTTGGTGCGCATAAACCCACAGGATACTCCTTGGGGTAAAGACGATCTCTTGGCAATTATGGAAGTTTTACCGGACGGATTGGTACTTCCCAAGGTCACGACAAGAGAAGATGTTGATGCTGTCGACAAGGCGATAGCCCGAATTGAACAGGAAAAAAAAATCGAACCAGGTTCAATATCGTTGGTTTTGATAGGAGCAGAAATGCCAGAGGCTGTTTTTCACTTACCAACGATTGCCAAGAACCCCCGAGTAGATGGCATTACGTGGGGCGCGGAAGATTTGTCTGGGGCACTTGGCGCTAGAGCTAAACGTGATGAGCAAGGTAATTATTTGGAGGTGTTTAACTACGTGCGCTCGACATGTCTTTTGGCGGCAGTAGCCGCTGGAGTGCAACCTATTGATGCTGTATACGTGGATATTAAGAATAGCACTGGCCTGAAGCTGGAGTCCAAAACGGCAGCCGATATGGGTTACACTGGTAAGTTCACTATTCATCCAAGTCAAATCGAAATAGTTAACAACGCTTTTACCCCTAGTGAGAAGGAAATAAGTGAGGCGGCGGAGCTGATTGCGGCATTTGAAGAGCAACAGGCCTCGGGCAAAATGGCCTTCTCTTTTAATGGCCAAATGGTGGATGTGGCTCATTTGAAGCGGGCCCAAAAAATTCTGGATAAAGCCGCACAAATCGCTGGGCAGACAGGGTAATCAGGAAGGGATCATGGATTTTAGAGAAGACGAAGACCAGCGCCTAATTCGGGAATCCATCCGTAAGCTTTGTGAAGGTTTTCCTGATGATTACTGGGAGCAACACGACCGTGAAGGTATATTTCCGGACGAATTTTTTAAAGAAATGGCGGCAGCAGGCTGGATTGGTATTGCCATGCCGGAGAAATACGGCGGGGCGGGTAAGGGAATCCAGGAAGCGTCGATTATTCTTGAAGAAGTGGCTGCCTCTGGCGCAGCGATGAATGGTGCCACTCCGGTGCATTTGTCTATCTTTGGAATGCATCCTGTGGTGAAGCATGGCTCAGAAGCTATGCGGCAAAAATATCTGCCTCCGGTGGCGCGTGGTGAATTGCATGTAGCATTCGGTGTTACTGAACCTGATGCTGGAAGTGACACCACCTCAATCGAAACTTTTGCCCGCCTGAAGGGCGACCATTACGTCGTTCGCGGTCGCAAGGTATGGACCTCTAAGGCGCTGGAATCTGAACGTGTGTTACTTTTGGTACGCACCACCCCTAAGGCTGAAGTGACGCGTAAAACTGAAGGTATGACATTGCTGCTTGCCGAGTTGCAGAAACCTGAAGTGTCCATCACCGCGATTCCGAAACTTGGCCGCAATGCTGTGCGTACCTGTGAAGTGGTTTATGACGATCTTCGGGTGTCGGTTGAAGATCGGGTAGGCGAAGAAGGTAAAGGATTTAAATATCTGCTCGATGGTCTCAATGCTGAACGGATATTGATTGCAGCAGAATCTGTGGGTATAGGCAAAGCAGCTATGCGACGCTCAGTGCAGTACGCGAAGGATCGAGTTGTATTTGGTAGGCCCATTGGTAAGAATCAAGGCATTGCCTTTCCGCTGGCAGAGGCACGTACCAAGCTGGATGCGGCCGAACTCATGGTTCGCAAGGCGGCCTGGCTACTAGATAACGACTTGCGTTGTGGTACTGAGGCAAACATGGCCAAATGGCTGGCCGCCGAAGCCGGCTTCTATGCGGCTGACTGTGCGATTCAAACTCATGGTGGTTATGGATATGCGAGGGAATATCATGTTGAACGCTACTGGAGGGAAGCCCGTTTAATGAAACTGGCGCCTATTTCACAGGAAATGATTCTGAATTTTGTGGCAGAACATGAGTTAGGCCTGCCGCGCTCCTACTAAGTTGGTAAACATGATTATTAGCTAATGAGTAGGCACTGTTAATAAACGAATTTGCGTATTATTACGTCAGAAGAATAAAAATTTGGAGAGTTGAATTATGGCAATTATAAAGAAAGCGTTGGTTTTAGTTATCGCATTCGCCTTTATGGGTTCTGGCTTGGTGGTGGCTATTGAAGAGCCAGTAGAACTAACCTCTGGCGAAATTACAGGCACACTTTTAGATAATGGTATACAGGCTTTCCTGGGGATTCCTTATGCAGCTGCCCCGGTGGGAGAATTGCGTTGGAAGCCGCCTCAACAAGCTATTCCGTGGAAAGGAGTTAAAGTAACTGACAGACATGGTCCTGGCTGCATCCAGCCCGGTGAACTTTATATGAGTGAGGATTGTTTATTTTTGAACATATGGACCAAAGCTGACGGTAATGAAAAATTGCCAGTCATGGTATGGATTCATGGAGGAGGATGGGCATTCGGCTCTAATTCTGTCGGGACCTATGATGGATCTGCTTTCGCTAACAACGGGGTAGTATTGGTTTCTGTTAATTATCGAATGAACAGTTTTGGATGGATGGCTCACCCAGCACTTTCAGCAGAATCAGAATATGGCGTATCTGGAAATTATGGGATTTTAGATCATATTGCGGCACTTGAATGGGTGCAGGACAACATTGAAGAATTTGGTGGTGATAAAAATAATGTAACTATTTTTGGCGAATCAGCTGGTGGAGCTAGTATCTATTCCTTATTGGCGACACCGATGGCGAAAAGCCTTTTCCACAAGGCGATTTCTGAAAGTACCTGGATAAACACTGAGAATGTTACCGATCTTAAAAGCGCCAATGGGTTTTCAGAAAGCGCTGAAGTTCTCGGTGAGAGAGCTATAGCAACCGCTTTAGACATGGCACAAGTTACAGGCCCGGACACTCTTTCAAAAATGCGTTCACTTTCAGCTCAGGAAGTTCTCGATCTAGAACATGGGGTGACACTTATTGTTGATGGATGGCTTTACGACAAAGCACCTATCGAGATTTTTGAAGAGGGCAGTCACAATAATGTGCCTATCATAACAGGATATAATGACGGCGAGGGGCTGATGTTTATTAGGCCCGGTCGAACCCCATCCACCGTCAGTGATCAGCGAAGTCTAAGGGTTCAGCAACTTGGTAATTTGGGAGTTGACCTGGTGGACTTCTACGTCGCGGAGGATGAGGGGCAATTATTTGATACAGAAGTTGATTACAGCAGTGATAGTGTATTTATCCGGGCAAGTCGTGAGCTTGCATTAGCGTCAGCGCTGGCAGGTCAACAAGACACTTATCTTTATGTTTTTGCCCGAAACTCTAGAGATCCATCTCAACGGGCTGCCCATTTCATGGAGGTCCCTTATGTTTTTGGTACTCTCCCTGAAAGAGCCCCGGGAGAAGACAAAGAATTGTCGCAACTTATGAATGACTATTGGGTACAGTTCGCCAAGACAGGAACTCCAAATGGTCAGGGTCTACCTGTATGGCCAAGATATGATCTAGAAAAACAAATGCATCAGGTTTTAGATGTGCCTATATCTCAAGGAGCAACAGATAGGAAAGCCCAGCTTGATGAAATGGATCGTTATAGGCTGGCCCGCTACTAGGCAGCTAAGCTTTAAAGCGTATTTATTGCAGGTGCGCTGAGTTTATTATGCGAAAAATAATAAAAGCTGGAATTATAGTGGTGGCTTTTTTTCTTGTCCAAATGGT
>JAKUTG010000053.1:0-11783 GCA_022447905.1 Pseudomonadales bacterium
CCATTCATCAAAATCATTGTTAATTAAAACACGGATTTTCGTCATTTTTATTTACTCTATTTTTTGGGTTATTGAATTTACTTTCACGTAATAAAAATGGCTAAAAAAATTTAGAATCAATAGATTAAATTTACTTTGGAACTGCTTTAAAACATTAGGTTGTATTGCAAGTCCCTCATATTTTGTCTCTGGACTATTCGCTTATCATCTGAACTGGAGTTTGTTATTTTGCGATCGTAAGACTAAATCAATACTTTAACTTTCTATTATTTATGATTCCCCTTGTTAAAAAGTGCATCTAGTTTTTCTTCGTACGCGTGATAACCGAGGACTTCGTATAATTCTGCTCGTGTTTGCATTGTGTCTACAATCCCCGATTGATCTCCATTTCTGGAGATTGTCTGATAAACCTCCAAAGCCGCCTTGCTCATAGCCCTGAACGCACTGAGAGGGTAGAGCACCATTGCCACTCCGGCTTCATTTAATTCCTGGCAGTTAAATAGCGGGGTTTTTCCGAACTCTGTAATGTTGGCGAGTATGGGCACATTCACGGCGCTGGCGAATTGACGATATTGTTCCAATTCCAAAACAGCTTCAGGGAAGATAGCGTCCGCGCCTGCTTCCACACAAGCTATGGCTCTTTCAACGGCGGCGTTCATGCCTTCCACAGCCAGCGCATCAGTGCGAGCCATGATAACGAAATCTTCATCACCTCTGCTATCAGACGCTGCTTTGATGCGGTCTACCATCTCTTCTGGGCTAACAATTGCTTTGTTAGGACGATGACCACAGCGCTTCTGAGAAACTTGATCCTCAATATGCACAGCCGCGGCGCCGGCCCTCTCCATAGCCTTGATAGTGCGTGCGATGTTAAAGGCACTTCCCCAACCGGTATCGATATCGACCAATAGGGGTAGGTCTGATGCATTACAAATGCGTTCCACATCGATAATTACGTCATTCAGGCTGGTAATACCAAGATCCGGGAACCCATAGGATGCATTTGCGACACCACCACCGGAGAGATAAATTGCGTCATGCCCTGCGTCTTCCGCCAGCATGGCGCAATAAGCGTTAATTGTGCCTACGATTTGCAAGGGGGCATGGCTCTTGAGAGCTTTTCTGAACTTTGCTCCGGGAGAAAGATTTTTCATGCTAATTATATTCTTTATCTATTGATTTAATTGATCTAATAAAGTTGATTTTGCACTGGAAATATGACGTTTCATCAGCAACTCAGCCAACTCCGAGTCGTTTGTTTCTATGGCATCCACTATCTGGTGGTGTTCTTTGAACGCTTGAATAGGGCGGGAAGGTTCGCTTGCTGTCTGTACCCGATAAAGACGTTGCAGGTGGTAGAGTTCACCGCAAAGTATATCGAAAAGGCGGCCATTACCGCTTAGTTGAACAATTTGAAAGTGAAAATCCAAATCGCCTTCGCGCTGATAGTAGATGCGGCCATTCTCCGATTGAATCTGCTTGTCATGTTGGGTCAGCAATTCTCGTAATCTGAAGCAGTCATCTGGTATGGCATTCGTTGCTGCTAGTCGGCAGGCTAGACCTTCCAATGACTCTCTAATTTCATAAATTTCAATTATTTGGGAAATATTTAAGGAAACGATATTAGCACCAATATTGGGTTTTATTTCTACAAGTTTGCAGCCCTCTAGACGTCGAATAGCCTCCCGCAATGGGCCGCGGCTGATGCCATATTGCTTGCTAAGTTGTGGTTCGTTGATCTTAGAGCCAGGTTCTAGTTCACCCTCTATAATGGCTGTTCGAATCCGATCAAAAACACCATCGGCGAGTGTAGAGGGCTTAGCACCTAGAGAAAATTCTGCTTTAGCTTTCAAATCGATATATTGTCAACAAAAATGTAATTAAAAAGGAATATTACCCATATTTCTAAGATAAAACAATTATATTGTTGACAATTTAATTAATATAAATGGTTCTTTGTACCAGATACTGTAATAGGTAAAGGACGAAGCGGATGCCGGCTCAAGCTCGCAGAGGTTCCAGTGATCGAAAATAACCGGTTTCTTCAATTAGGAGCGGATAAGATTGAGATCAGGAACTCGGAGATGCAGTCATTGTTTGCAGATGACCATAGCAGTAGTACCTGTTGTGGCTTTGTACATAAAGCTTATGAGTTTTAGTTAGTTGTTCTTCTAAATTACTCAATATGTTATTAGCTTTGTTCCGGGACTTAAGTTTTAATTCTAAGACAACTTCATTTGTAACTAGATCTAAAATACAGAACTTTAAAAGATGGCATTCGGTAGATTTCAAGATTTTTTAAGCGGCCTGGTTAAGCGCCAGCGGAGATTGTTTTTTACTGGTAGTGAAGGAGCTTCCATTGATGAGCTACTAGATAAGCTTATGGGAACCGTAGGGGAAGTTTCCGCAATCGTGACCGCACGCCAGGTTCTGGATCACTATGACGAGCTAACGGATGACCAGAAGTTAGAGTTTTTTAAAAACTTGGAACAAAACTATAATGCGAATCAGGTTGCAGTGAAGTTGGCCTTCGAAGCATACGATGAAGAACCATCTAGTACTAACCTAAATAAACTCTCCAAGGCAGCTGAGCCAATGCGGCATGAGTTGCTGCGACGGCTAAATTCAACTCCCGACGCAGCCCATAATTTGGTAGGAATGCGCACTGATCTGCGGAGATATCTGAGAGATAATCCAGAGCTTAATTCAGTAGATGAAGATTTTGTGCGACTGTTCTCCTCATGGTTTGGTCGTGGATTTCTTGTGTTAAAAACAATCAATTGGTCTACCTCTGCGGCGGTTCTAGAAAGGATTATTCGCTATGAAGCAGTACATGAGATTAAAGACTGGGATGATCTGCGTAGTCGCATTGATCCTCCAAACCGGCGCTGTTTTGCGTTCTTCCATCCAGCCCTTGTTGATGAGCCGCTCATTTTTGTCGAAGTTGCGCTGTTAAAAGATATACCGACTTCCATTTACTCTATATTAGAGGGCAAGGGCACCGAAGCCATTGATTCCTCGGAATGCTCCACCGCGGTCTTTTACAGCATAAGCAATTGCCAGCCAGGGCTTCAAAATATTTCTTTCGGCAACTTTCTCATAAAACAAGTTGTACAGGAGTTGCAGGGAGAGTTTCCGTCAATAAAGACTTTTGTAACTCTTTCACCTATATCCGGCTTGCAAGCATGGTTAGATACTAAGACCGATTTGGAGACGCCCGAACTCATTGATTTAAAGAGCCAAGTGAACGCTTTACCATTTAACAAAGAAGCAACAGAAAAACACGGCCATCTCATTAAACAAGTAGTGTTTAATTACCTGTTGCAGGCTAAAAAGGGCAAATATCCGGCTGACCCCGTTGCTCGTTTTCATTTAGGTAACGGAGCGTATGTATATCAGCTGCATACCGGTGCAGATTTCAGCGAAAAAGGTTTAAGTCAGTCGCGCGGTGCTATGGTAAATTACATGTATGACCTTCGATATATTGAAATCAATCACGAACGCTACGCTACAGATGGTGATATCAAATTTAACGATAAACTGAAGTCACTTCTACTAGAGCCATGACTTCGTTACGGTCGCTAGGGATTTCTGGAACCTCTAGGACGCGATGTTTCATGCTCTGCAGTGGCTTTGCGGGTGCAAGCATAATGCCCTGTGGCTTAACTAATCAGTTGCGTTCTGCTTGGGGGTTAATAAATGCTCTAATCATGAAAGCCTATTCACCTAAAACTGCTACAATTGCACATTGCGATTAGCGAAACCAGTTTAAGCACTCAATACTTCGGCGAGCCAGTCTGTGATTAAGTCAAAACCACTACGCACCCCTGACGAGATGTTTGGTAGCAAAGATCTTTTTGCGCTATGCGAAAGGATTATTACAAGTGGTGCGCTTGGTCGTTCGAAGAACTACAGAGCGCTTCTCCAATACCTAGTGCAGTGTTCCATCGAAGGGAAGCCTCCGAAAGAGTTGGAAATAGCAATAGATGTATTGGGCAGAAATAATGACTTCGATGTATCTGTCGATTCAACAGTGCGTGTCTATGTGCATCAGCTACGCAAAAAGCTGGATGCTTATTTCGAAAAACAAGGGGCAGAAGAAGATTACAGAATTGTCGTTCCAAAGGGTAGCTACACATTGTCGGTGATACCTTCGATTAAAAAAATTGAAAATCCGTCATCTCTGTTTAATCAGCAATCACAAGGAAATCTTAACACAGGCTTGCTCATTGCAGGGCTCGTATTACTCATTGTAAATTTGGCCTACATGCTTTCTGTTAACTATAGTAGTCCGGCAATGGTTTCACAGTCGGCGGCAGAGCATCCGGTGTGGGACAGTGTGCTTAAAGACGAGCAACCCATATTGTTGGTAATGGGGGATTACTACATCTTCGGTGAACTAAACGCGAATGGTAATATCGCGCGCATGGTGCGTGAGTTCAACGTGAACTCGCGTAGTGATCTGGAAGAGCTCCAGTTCAGCGATATCGAAAAGGCCGAGAATTATCTCGATCTTGATTTAAGTTATATGCCTGAAGGCAGCGCGTTCGCTCTTGCTAAAATTGTTCCTATCCTGCAAGCGAGTGGGAAGACGGTAAACATCACGATGATGTCCGATCTCACTACTCCTGACATCCGTAATAACCACATTGTCTATATTGGGTACATTAGTGCGCTAGAAAAACTCACCGACATAACCTTTGCCGGTTCTGGGCTTCGAATTGGTCGCAGTTACGATGAGCTGCTAAACACTGAAACCCAGGAGTACTACACCAGTGACGCTGGCCTTCCGGAGGAAGGCCAGCCATTTCGGGACT
Source organism: Pseudomonadales bacterium (assembly GCA_022447905.1). Taxonomy (GTDB): domain Bacteria; phylum Pseudomonadota; class Gammaproteobacteria; order Pseudomonadales; family Pseudohongiellaceae; genus UBA9145. The sequence continues at coordinate 4,818 of JAKUTG010000053.1, forward strand.
ATGGGATGTTCGCAAAATTTCCTGCTAGCATTGACACTCAGGTGGTGTTGATCTCAGGTATGCGTGATGCGGGATTGATGCATACGGCGCAGGCTCTATCGGACACAGAAACCCTAGACGATCTCATAGTCGCAATCGAAAATGATACAGAGGAGGCTATTGCTAGCTTTGAAGCTCTTTTCGAAGTTTTTGGGGTGGATCGTCTTAATTTTGATTCGAACCTTGTTTACGCCAATCAATTAGACACGAATCTAATCTGGAGCGCGCCACAATCCTCCCGATTCAATTAACCGAGGAACATCCGTTGCTAAAAGGTTGTTGCAGCTCTTTGAGGGGTGTCTGCTTTCTGCTAATTGTAGGGTAATAACAGGCTACGCCAACTAATTCTTTAAGGAGCGCAAGGGCTGGTTATTAGGCTTTGTTTAAGCTAGTTGAGCTCCCAGAGATCGGCAAAATAATGGCCAAGAAAAATTCTAAAATAATTTACTGAACCCGATTTGCTTTTACAGCTCTTCGACGAGCCTTGGTGGCGAGCTCTTTGGCATTCTTATTCCCATATTTATTAATTGAGAAGTAAGCGTTTTTTTGTTTGCGACGAATTCCTTTTCCTTCTTGCCAGGTCGCTACCCAGCTATGGTCCTTCTCTGAATAGCTCACCCCGATTTCGCCAGACGAATTAAGTGGGGAAATCTTACGAGGGCTGAATTTTGCGTAAGGCCAGTTTACTCCATAGATCTTCCTGCCCTCAATGTCCCGTTTCTTTTTTGCAGCAGTTATAGCCTTTTGTTTTCCACCATACTTTTTGAAAGGGAAAGACTGCTGAAAATTTTTACCATTGTATTTTATCCGGATCCAAGCACAGTTAGTGCCTCGGGACTCGATAATACTAATATGATGCAGTGCGCTCGGTTTTTTCAAAAGAACCTCTCTTTCTTTCTGCGTTGGTCTAGAGGACGGAAAGTGGGCTCGATCACTTACCTAGGTTTCACTGCCCAGGCTATTCTAAAAAGCTTTAGGCCACTCTATTTATAGCAAAGTATTGTATAGGAATAGTAAATCTTTCAGTCTGACCTCTGGTTATGGAATAAAGTGCGGAATCGTTAGTTTACACCTACAGCCATCCTGAAGAGAAGATAAGATAAGCGTGTTATTGTAGGTTTATTAAGATTTAATAGATTCGCTACGGATCAGGCGTCTGTAGCCATGTGCTGGATTACGCCGGGTTTGTGGCTCTCAACTCGAGAGATGCTGTATTGGTAGTCCTTGGCGCTTGGATCGATGTCCATGGCTTCATCAATGGCGGCAACTAGATCGGCCTGGGCGGCTTGTTCGGTTAGATAGGGACCCGAAACCTTTACCTGTAAACCAGGCTCATTTGGTACAGTCGCTACTATGTAGAAATTCTTTGCGTTCACTAATACGTCACTAACTCTTTAGCGCTTGCCGCCGGTTTTCATTCGATGAAATTCTGCTGTGGTATATGGGATTTAAGATACTGTATTACCTTAATTTTTCCACCACCGACCCTCACTATAGGGCTAATATCGGCCAAGTATCAAAAACCATCAGTCCCGTTGATACAAGATTGGAGTTACGGGATTTCTATACCTGTTCAATATGCTCCTCGAAAGGTATTACAAATACTTTTTCGGTGGACTACGAGTTAAAGGCCTGACTTTCTCAAATTTAGGTTAAACCCCTGTATGGGAAAAATTTGCTTACTGGATCATGTTTAGGGGTAAGGCCCTTTACAAACGAGTGCTTGATTCTTTTAAAGAAATGAGTAGATGGATTTGGAAAATTCAGCGCGACGAATTTCATGCATTTGAACATAGCTTGGCATAAAATGCGGTGGCACAGACGCTGTTTAAAATATCTATTTTAGCAAATAAAAACTAACCACTATGCTTGATACTCGACCGCTTCTATTAAAGACTGATTTCCCGTTGCTGAAACGCGGTACCGTAGAAACTCTCCAGGTGAATCTGGGCTACAAGTGCAACCTCAGTTGTACTCACTGCCACGTTAATGCCGGCCCCACTCGCTCCGAGCAGATGACTCGGGAAATAGCAAATCTTGTCTTGGAATACCTAAATGTCCGCCCAGTCAAAACGATGGACCTGACCGGCGGTGCTCCGGAGCTGAATCCGCATTTCAAGTACTTGGTCGAAGAAGCTAAAGCAACAGGGATGGAAGTCATCGATCGTTGCAATCTGACTATTCTAGGAGAGCCGGGCATGGAAGACATTGCCGCTTTTATGGCAGAAAAGGGAGTTACGGTGACAGCGTCATTACCCTGTTATTTGGAACAAAACGTCGAAAAGCAGCGCGGAAAGCATGTCTACTGGGAGAGTATAACGGCACTCAAAAAACTGAATTCTTTAGGTTATGGTGCGGAGCCAGAAAAGCAACTCAATCTGGTATTCAATCCAGACGGGATAAACCTGCCACCGGCTCAAGCTAGCCTAGAGCAGGACTATAAGAGCGAGTTAAAATCGAGGCACGGCATCATTTTTAATAAGTTGTTCACGATTACTAACATGCCTATTAACCGGTTTGGAGGCATGCTCCTGGCTAAGGGGCTTTACCATTCGTATATGAGTACTTTAAGGGACAGTTACCGTGAGGAAAACTTAGACACTGTCATGTGCCGTAACCTTTTAAGTATCGATTACCAAGGATATGTTTACGACTGTGACTTTAATCAAATGCTGGAATTACCACTGGCGATAAATGGTAGGCGCAAGACACACCTTTCGGAATTACTTGACAAGAATGTGGAGCATAACCCCATCATCACAGGAGAGCATTGTTTTGGTTGCACTGCGGGTCAAGGCAGTAGCTGCGGTGGCTCTCTGGAAGTCTGATTTTCTCAAGACGAGCAAGAGCAATTGGATATGCTGAGCATTATAGTTCCGGTACTTAATGAAGCTAAAATAATCAAGCGAGAGCTAGAAGATCTGCAGGTGTATCGAGAGCAGGGCGCTGAACTTATAGTGGTAGATGGTGGCAGCGAAGATCAAACTGCACACTTGGCCAAATTTCTCGCTGATCGTGTGATCGTATCGGAACCAGGCCGAGCGACGCAAATGAACAGGGGCGCTGAAATTGCAAAGGGAAAAGTATTATTGTTCCTGCATATCGACACAGACTTGCCTGACAACTCCTTTGTTGAATTACAACAGATACTTCACAGTAATCACTTTAATTGGGGATGGTTTGATGTGCGTTTAAGCAACGCCGGGATGGCTTACCAAGTGGTTGCCTCTTGCATGAATATACGTGCTCGACTGACCTGGATCTGCACTGGCGATCAATCGCTTTTGGTATCTAGGCAACTATTTAAGAAGATTAGAGGTTTTCCGGAGATTTCATTGATGGAAGATGTAGCAATTAGCAAATTACTGCGTCGAGTGGCCCAACCGTGGATATGTAAAGAACCCGTGGTAGCTTCGGCTAGGCGTTGGGAACAAAAAGGTCTAGTTCGCACCGTCTTATTAATGTGGAAACTGCGTTTACTTTATTTCGCAGGTGTGAATCCGGATAGATTGGTTACTCGGTACTATTGAACTTCTCGATACCAGTATATGCCTTCTAAGCGACCCAGTACCTACGATTACCCTTCGTCCCGTATCGCGGTATTTGGGCGGGAGCCTATACTTGGTCAGGTAAAAACCAGACTAGAACCGGAGCTTGGCCTAAAAGGGTGCCTAGCTCTGTACCAGGCAATGCTGTCTCATATTCTGGTCACCGTGCGTGATTCCCGCTTGGCGCCCATGGAGTTGTGGGTTTCCTCGAATATAGCTCATGAATTATTTTTAAAATATTGTTATAAAAAGGAAATTTATCTTCAGAAGGGTAAAGATTTGGGGCAAAAAATGGCTTATGCAGCTTGTAAAAGTCTAAATTCACCCAGCATTGATAGCTTGATCATAATAGGGTCGGATTGCCCGATCATGAACCGGGAATATATAGCAAGAGGCCTCCAGGCTTTGCATTGCACAAGCGATCCGGTAGACGTGGTTCTTGGCCCAACCCTAGACGGGGGCTATGCACTGATAGGCTTGAAACAGCCACAAGCTGGTGTTTTCCAGAATATCGAGTGGGGTACAGAGCATGTCATGGAGCAGACACTGGAGCGGATGGCAGAGGAAAGCTTGCAATACCATTTACTTGAGCCGTTGTGGGATGTAGACAGACCGCAAGATCTGGAGCGGTTGGAGAGCCTAGATGCACTGCTGGATACATACGCTATCTGTATAGCGTCAGTTCCATTTCCATAATCTTTTTCGCGATTTTCCTGGTATCAATTTTGTATTCTTCGGCTATTATCTGATTGTGCAAGCGCACAACTTTAGCCGCATCAATCTCTGGCAATTGCTCAATTAGCTCGCCAATGCACTTCCAGTCGATGGGCTCTGTCGCCAGGGAAGCCTTGAATTTCCTCGCTCCTCCAGCGCTCTGAATACTGGCTCTGCTCTTGCCACGTGTGTGTGCTACCACATTGGTTTGTATGGTTGAGCGCTCGTTCTGGTGTTTAATATCGGAATCTTCTTTACTCACTACAGTTCGCTTTCCCTTTCTGTGTTTGCTTTAGTCCTTTTTGATCGTGCTCTCGACCGAATACCTGCTCGGCGATCCTCCATGAAAATTGCTGAAGAAACGGATGTTTACCATCTTGGACTTTCAAACAACGTGAAGCTGATTACCGCAGGTTCCAATAATAGCGACTGGGTAGAAGATATCTTTAAACAAGTCACTCGGGAAAATCTGTGTTTATAAACTTTCTATAATGCATTAAAATAATACGGCAAACTGCTAATATTACTATAAATATTGTAAAAATATGTTAAAGGCTAAAACTTATTCCAGCCCAGTCGACGATGGTTTGAAAAAGAGATGTAACAAAATATCGACGGCCGACACGGTCGTCTCTGTGAGAGGGTGCTTATTGGAAAACCTTTTGAGGCCTCGTTTGGGCGGGAGTGTGTTCGAGGTGTGATCTATTCCCGAGTTCTTACAGCTCCACCGTAGATCTCGATAAACTCCGTCGGAAAGCGCATAGGTCTCCCAGAGGAGAGGGCTGTACAGATAAGCAACCATTGACCTCTCATCAAGGTTTGCTCTGTATCATAATTAATAATCTGGAAACAGCGCTCCAGGCGCAATTTATAATCACAATTGGTAATCCAGGTAGCGATTGTCAATCGGTCATTCTCGAAAGTGGGCAGGAGATACTCATAACTGGCTTTATGAATAGAGACTCCGCGGTCCAGAGTTTGATAGTCCCGTACCGATAGCCCGAGGGTTTCAGAGTGTTTCCAAGCACAATTTTCACACCACATTATATAACTGGCATTATTGGCATGACCCATTTTGTCGATGTCTACATGAGTTACTCTTAGTTCAATTGTGTAAGGGTCAAGATAGTCCCAATTCATGGATGCTCGCTATTAGGAGTTTAGAAAAATTGGATGTTAACATCCGCCCGTTAAATGGCGCATTTATGATATTGAACTTTAGAGGGAATTGACTCTTTTTGATCTTCAATGTCTAATGGTTTGATTCTTGAGATGAGTAGTTAATCTCGACATTCCTGATGGATCTTTACCTGCCATTCATAGTGAGATTCCCCGTGGTTTTATGATCCAGGCTACCCGAATACTGTTAATTGACGATAATGAGGAGTCTCGCCATGACCTCGAGACGATCTTAGCCTTTATTGGTGAGAGCACCGTTCCTGCGACATCAAATTATTGGCAGTCACCAGCGACGGATTTGGTTAGCGAATCTTCTGATATTGCAGTGGCTATCATTGGTACTTGCGAACAATCCGACTTGGCGACCCTAATGATGGGAATTTATGATTGGGACGCAGGTATTCCGTTCATACTTGTGGGCGAGCATGAGATTCCCAACTCACTGATTTCCGGGGTGATCTCCAATATCACAACGAAGCTCGATATGGAACTTCGCCATCAGTCGCTTCTGGATGCAATTCACAAAGCCAAGGTGTTCAATGAGCACTTCAATCGCCTAAGGGATTTCGATGGTGTGCGGGACTACAACATGTTTCGCAATCTCGTCGGAAAGAGTGAGGCAATTCAGCGTGTAAGACAAATGATGGCGCAAGTAGCAAACGCCGAAATCAGCGTTTTGATCACTGGCGAGTCAGGAACTGGTAAGGAGGTAGTGGCGCGCAACATGCATCTCAATTCTGCTCGTTCCAAAAACCCTTTCGTGCCGATTAATTGTGGAGCTATTCCTAGGGAACTGCTTGAGAGTGAACTGTTTGGACATGAAAAAGGCGCCTTTACTGATGCCATTGCGTCGCGCGCCGGCCGATTCGAGCTGGCAGATGGGGGCACCCTTTTTCTAGATGAAATCGGTGACATGCCTCTTAATATGCAAGTGAAATTGCTGCGTGTTCTCCAAGATCGAAGCTTCGAGCGGGTAGGTGGTGTTAAGACAATACAAACAGACGTGCGCATTATGGCAGCGACACACCAGGACTTAGAGCATATGATTGAGGAAGGCAAGTTCCGCCAAGATTTGTATTACCGCTTGAATGTTTTCCCCATTGAAGTACCACCACTTCGTGAGCGTGCTGAAGACTTACCGCTGCTTTTGAATGAATTGATTTCTGCTATGGAGTCAGAGAATAGGGGTTCAGTGCGGTTTAACTCCGGAGCCATCGCTTCACTATGTCAACACCCTTGGTTGGGTAATGTGCGGGAGTTAGCAAATCTGGTGGAGCGAATGGCAATTATGCATCCCCATGGAATTGTCGGCATTAAAGACTTGCCGGAAAAGTTTCGCTATTTGGGTGACGACGAGATAGCTCTGGTAGAGATTGGTGGAGACGTAAACGAAAGCGTAATTAGTATTGATGATGCGCAAGCAACGCGATCGCAGACATCGAGCGATCAGGCCTTGTTGCCAGTAAATGGCCTTGATCTCAAGGAA
>JAKUTG010000054.1:0-11688 GCA_022447905.1 Pseudomonadales bacterium
GATCGACAATCTCGAAATAATCACGGCGGTAAAAGAAAGGTGAAAATTCGCCGGCATCGACACCGTCGTCTCTACCCACGCCAATCCAGCCATACTCTGGCAATAACTGCTGCAAATCTTCGATCTGATCCCTCAGCGCTTCCTGCATGCCAATCAAGTCGGCCCCATGGAAACGAATCACACTGGCTACACGGTTCTTGCGATTGGGCCAGGTGTGTTCACCATCATTGGGGTTGTTGTAACGAATATTGAAACTCATTACTTTTAGAGGAAACTGAGACTGCTCTGCAGGCTCAATTTCCTGGGCATTAATTGGCTGCAATAAAGAGAATAGCAAGCCGAACAAACTCGAGAGATAAGTTTTCATTGCAGATGCACGGCTCTATCAAGGAAGTCCTGTATTGATCTAAACATTAGGTGAGTTCAGGGACTACGTCAACGGTGCTTTAGATATCTTCAATTATTCACGGCCACTAGCTAGCAACTTCACAAGAGCCGATGTCATGAGATATGCTAGACTGCAAACAATGAGAAAAACAGCTATGAGCGAGAGTTTTACAAACAGCTGACCCGAATACAATTATAAGCAAGCAGCGCACTAGCAACATCCTTCTCCAGGAGGAAACCATGAAAAAAATACTAGTTGCTCTCATTACCGTTTTACCTGTTGTCCTCGTGCCAACTCTTTCAATTGCCCAGAATGACTTTCCACGAACGCCGTCGGGCAAACCAGACTTCAATGGAAATTACGATATTTCCACCTTGACCCCGTTCCAGCGCCCCAGCGAATTCGGTGATCGTCTGTACTTGGGCCCGGAAGAGATCGAGGCGCTAAGAGATCGTGAAATGAATGCTCGCTCACGTGGATCCGAACTGAGCGATCCCAATCGCAGAGCACCGGAGCAAGGCGGCAATATTGGCTCCTACAACGATTTCTGGTTCGATCGGGGTAATGATGGGTTTTCCATTGACGGTCAATTTCGAACCTCCATTTTGACCTACCCAGAAAATGGACGCATGCCTCCTCTTACGGCTGAAGGTCAGGCCAAAGCTGAAGCGGCACCAAAGTTCGCCTGGGCGGAAAGAGACGGTGCTTGGTGGCTGGAAACCGGTGATCAACCCTATGACGGTCCTGAAAATCAAACCCTGGCGGTTCGCTGCATCTACCACCAGTCTGCGTCTATTCCCATAACGCCGCGGGTCTATAACAATCTGAAAACCATCGTGCAGACTGATGATTACCTGATGCTATACATTGAGTGGATGCACTGGGCCCGGATAATCCGGATTAAAAATAAGGAACATAATCCTTCGACACTCGCCACTTTCGATGGAGATTCTATCGGCCGGTGGGAAGATGACACATTGGTGGTGGAAACAGTTAATTTTCTGGATCAGCCCCACCAACCGGCTGATCGCCGTGTGATAGAGCGATTCAGTCCAATATTAGAAGGTGGATTGCTCTACAGCTTTGCGGTGGAAGATGCTGACTATAGCGATTCCTATAGTGGCGAGATGGTCTGGCCTAAATCAGATCAGGTTCCGTACGAATACGCCTGCCATGAAGGCAACTATGCGATGTCTGCTACCCTTAGGGGCGCGCGTGTGCGGGAAAAAGAACACCGACTGCAGAACGGTTCGGAAGATTAAATACTGACGGTTTATTCTAACAAAGGATCGCAGGAGTTATTCTAATTCTTCATGTAAATGAGACGGATGGTAAAAAATTTAAATCCCTCTGTTTAAAACGCTACTTTTTTGTGTCGAGTCTAGAAAATCTAAGGTGAAGCACTATGAAAATTAAACTATTGTTATTTGTTTGTACTCTGTTTGCGCCAATTAGTTTGTCCTTTGCCCAGACAGCTGATGATTATGTTGCGCCACGAACGGAATGGGACCAGCCTGACTTGCAGGGAATTTGGAATTTTAATTCTAATACACCAATGGAGCGACCTGATCGCTTTGGAACGCAGGAGTTTCTTACTCCGGAAGAAGCTGAACAGGATCGCCTTCGTCAGGAGGAAAGGCGTATAGCAGCGGATGCGCGAGAGGCCGAGCTAGTGGTTAACCCGGTAGCCCCACCAGCTGGAGCTTCAAGTACAGGCGGCTATAACAGTTTCTGGTATGAAACGGCTAGCATCGGTGAAAATGTTCGTACTTCACTTATAGTCTACCCAAGAAATGGTCGTCTTCCCGCGAGGGTTGAAGGCTCCGCAGAGCATATCGCTAATCTGGGGCCGGACGTTGAAGGAGAGCGTCCAGTTCTTGCTCTCTTCGGGGGAATTGGAAAGGATGGGCCAGAAGATCGAGGCCTGTCTGAGCGCTGTCTTATAGGCTTTAACGCTGGTCCTCCATTAGCCGGGGGTGGTTACAACGCGAATGTTCAGATTTTTCAAAACAAGGATCATGCCGTAATAATGACAGAAATGGTTCATGATGCCCGTATTGTCCCGCTGGATGACCGTGACGCTATCGACGACGATATTCGCTTGTGGTCCGGTGATTCCAGAGGCTACTGGGACGGCGACACTCTGGTGGTGGTCACTATGAATTTTACCGACTTGATACCTAGCTTCAGCCGGTATGGAAACGCAAAAGACAAGACACTGACTGAAAGATTTACTCGTGTAAACGCAGTCACGATTAATTATGAGTGGACTCTTGAAGATCCTTCCACTTTTACTGACAAAATTACTGCCATTATGCCGATTACTAAAGTAGCAGGTCATCTTTATGAATATGGCTGCCATGAAGGCAACTATGGCATGATCAATATCCTTCGCGGCGAACGAATGCAGGAGCTTCGTGCAACCGAAGCTGAGGAATAGGAGTCACTCACAACCTAAAACCTGAAAGGGAGAGAAGTGGAGGGCTACAAACATCTGCTAGCCTTATTTTTCTACTACTCTAATTACTCCAAGGCAAAAACCCACAGCGCAGCCGCGCCAGGGGTTTCTGGCACAAAACCAGTAAATTGATTCATTAAGCCTAACCAGATACCCGTATGCAAATTGAGCTGCCCAGCTACAATCGCGATGTATTGATTTCCATTGACACTATAAGTAATAGGAAATGCGGCAGGGATCGCATCGAGTTGTGTCTCCCACAAGACATCGCCTGTTTGTTGATCGAATGCCTTAAAGCCGTGATCAAGATATCCCAGGAATACCAGGCCTCCGGCTGTGGCTAAACTGGCAGATGCCGGCACTACTTCTTGCCGATATTGCCATGCCAGCTCCCTGTTTTTCAGGTCAATGGCCTGTAATCGGCCATAATTGCCATCAGTGCCAGGCACCGGCACTGTATCTGTCCCGAGGCCGCTAGAGAGCAAGGTACCGGTACCGTCCAGAAGCGTGTCCATACAAACTTCGAACATGGGTACAAATAGAAAACCAGTTTCATTGTTTACTGAAGATGCATGCCAATTGCGCCCACCCTGATAGAAAGGGCAAACGGTTCGGATTTCTTCCGCATCAGGAAAAACATTGGGATTATTGATTTTCTCACCGGTAACTGGATTTATTGCACTGAATAGGTTTTGTAATCCGGGATCGACAGAAAAGAGATATTGCCCAGTTGCTGCATCCAAGGCATCGAATAGCCCCGGTTTGCCCGCCGTAACAACTACCTTTTTCATTTCTCCCTCGATTTCTAGTTCGACGATTGACCGTTCGAAAATCCAATCTAGATCAAACTGATCATTAGCAACGTGCTGGTAATACCAAATGAGTTCGCCTGTATCTGGGCGCAACGCTAAAGTGGCATTGGTATACAACGCGTCGTTACTAACGCCTTCGATCCCAAGTGGGTAGAGTAAAGGGCCGGTGTTATAGGTAGGAGACACGCCGTAGAAGAGAAGGTCCAGTTCGGGATCGTATGCGCCAGTATTCCAGACTGAGCCGCCCTGCCTTTCTTCCAACGGTATATTGTTCCAGGTATTACCGCCTGGTTCCCCAGGCCTTGCTAACGTATTAAAGCGCCAGGTCTCTCTTCCTGTTTCCAGGTCGATGGCGATGATGAATCCACCGCCAGGTACAAAAGACGCAGCCATGCCTTGGATGACTTGACCGCTGGCTACCGTAGGTGCACTGCGCAATTGATAGCCTGTATTGTCACCGGTTTCGATAGCATGATCCCAGATAACATCTCCGGAACGAGCATCCAGGGCCACCATATGCAAATCTGATGTCGGTACTAGTACTTTGTTCTCATGCAGCGCTATGCCGAACTTATGACTGGTTACTGCATTGCCATCGTGGCTGTAACGCCATAACATTTCTCCGTTGGTAGCATCCAGCGCCAATACCACGTCGCCAGCGCTATAGAGAAACATGATGCCGTCATGGACTAAAGGTGTTGGCATGTTGTTTCCGGGCGTAACTGGTTGATGCCAGGCCAATTGAAGACCGGAAACTGTCTCCCGATTTATCTGATCCAGGTTGGAAAAGCCGAGATTGTTGTACGTTCGTCGCCAGGTAAGCCAATCGGAGTCGGGTGGATTCTGCAAGGTTTCATCGGTTATTGGTGAGTAATCACGGAGCAATGGGATTGAATCGGGAGCTGCTATGACAGAATCTAAATTATTCGCTGCGTTACGGCCATAACGCTCAATGACTCCGCCGGAATTTTCAGCTTGCTGGTCATCCCCATCTTGCTGCGCAAGGGCTTCAACTTGCAACTGCGATATTAAAAAGCAACTCGCTATAGCTCTGAGTGTTATTTGCTTCATCACTGATAATCCAAGGTATCCCGATACAAAGTTTAATGTTTAATTTTCCAGCCTTCATCTGTTCGTCCAAAATAGTATTACATAGTCCGGGATAGAACCAAATAGAAAAAGTGTGGGTGCCCCTTGGTGGGATTGCCTAAAAGGGTAGTACTAGCAAGGAATACTTAACCTTCGTGTTGAACATGCGAAGAAGGGTTGTGTTGAGGAGGGGTTTCATATTGCATCTCTTAGCCTAGGGACCTTTGGTTTCATTGATTAATTATCACTTTCAGTTATTAACTCATTGTCGCGCCAGATTCCACTAGAGACTCTACCGTCAGCAAAGGTAAAGGTTCCTCTTCCGTTGTATTGGTCATCCCTAAATTCACCAACATAAACACTCCCATTGGCAAAGGTAGTGATTCCTTGTCCGTTGGATTGGCCATCCCTAAATTCACCCACATAAACATCCCCGTTGGCAAACGTATAGGTTCCTTGTCCGTTACGTTGGCCTTCTATGAATTCACCGACATAAACATCATCACTGACAAAGATAATGGTTCCTTGTCCGCTGCGTTGGTCATCCCTGAATTCACCAACATAAACATCACCATGGACATTGGTATAGGTTCCTTGTCCATTAAGTTCGCCATTTCTGACTTCACCAACATAAACATCTCCGTTGGCATAATTTATAGTCTCAACATTCTGACCATAAGAAACACTTGCTAGGGAAATAAGCAGAAGAAAGAGGAGGGTTTTTATGGTTGTAGTCTTTTGCATTCAGTTGATATGCTGAGCAGTACACGGCGGTCTGTAGCAGGTAATTCAAGCTTATATTTTGTGGCAACTAATTGCCATATTTGAACATAGTCGCACCGGAATTCTTTTCTAGGCAAATATTCAGATGGGCCTTTGGCTCCTTTAAATTGATTTTCACCGTCATCTACAAGTAATAAATTAGCCTCATCTATCGCGAAGCTCTGTTTTTTTGTCATTGACCAAGCGGCTGCTCCATTTGCATGGGCGTAGGCCAAGGGTATGACATGGTCAACATCTAAATCACTAGCCATGGTGATGACTTTGCCTAAATAGGGATCAAGCCAACGGCCTGTGCTAACGGTACATCGGTCTGAGTTTGTAAACGTCACCTCAAGCTGGCTATGGCGTATTAGCATCTCGTGCCGAAGATTCTGACAATCGCCATCCTCATCAACCCAGGAGCTTATGTATTCATCTCTTTGATAGCTTGAAGAAGCAGATACATTCACCGACAAAACAACAAACACAATGCCAAAGACGATAAAACCTATGAAATTTTTTGGCTTTTGCATGATTAATCACTTTGTGTTTTTTTCAAATTAGCTCTTAAGTATGGGGTTGGCAACTGTAATTATTAAGGCGGGGCAAAAGCCCCCGACCCTTATTTATAGGGTCACCCATTAATGAATTTCAGGGGGATAGAACCTTATTTATGGCGGGTAGGTTGGCGGGTAGTCAAATTTCAATTGATAAGTTATTGATTTATATAGATGTTCAAGTCCGTCCTTCGGCACCAACTTTTAGTCTAATCCCGTCTGTTTTTTCTAATCATTCTCATAAAAACCCAGTAAGCATCTTATCCGCAGCTAATTGGCTTGTCTAAATCCTGTTAAATCTGTGGCATCCAATAGAAGATTTTATGTTGGGATAGATGTTGGGACATTCCATGTTTTTCTCGTGGTTCAGCGACATAGACAGTTTCAAAATTGGGAAAACCTGGCCTGTCCCCAATTTTGTTTTATTTTACCGGCTATTCAATAACGTGGACGGTGACGTCAGCTTCGCCAGTCAAGCCACCGTCATCGGCTCTGCCGCGTATTACGTATTCACCAGCTTCGTGAAAGGTAATTTCAGTTCGCACCATCCCGTCTTCCGATATTTTTGGCGCTTCCCAGAACGGCGCCCAAGGTGAGTTCTGAAAGGCGCGGGTGTCTTCCCAGGTTTTCACCTGTAGCGGCTCAAAACTCACTTTCCCGCTACCGCGATAAACAAACCAGGAGAAGGTCATGCCCACTACCCTGTCGACCGTGCCGCGGATGGGGGGCCGCAAGGCTTTTTCCAGACGCTGCCGCGGAGTATCGTCTGCATCGAAGGCCGCCAGACTGCGATAGCTGCGATCATTGGGTTTGCCGTCGTCTGCTATCAGGACTTTGAGTTGCAGGGGCTGACCCACGCCTACGGTGTGCTCGTTCTCAACCTGTAAGCTAACTGCAGGGGGCAGATTGCTCTGCACGTCCTCGGCGTTATTGAAGCCGCCGGCCACGGTACCAGATTCAGACATGATGGTAATGGGTTCCAGTACGTAGTCTTTAAGCAGGGAGGCATAGGCTCTCTGGGTGACGCCTTCGCCGTTGATCAAAGTCCACACCAGTTCACCCTGGAAGTCTGCCGCTACCTCTATACCGAACACGTTTCTGTTGCGGCGGGGAAGAAAATGGGTGGGTTGACCACGGTCGGCTACACCGGGCGAAAAAGAATTTTCCGGACCTATGGACACATCCAATTCTTCTTGCCAGTTTTCATTCATATAGCCAAACAACAATGTGTAGGAGCCATCGGCCTCGAGGACCCAGCCTTCGTAAACGGGCGATACACCCTTGCCGGAATCGTAGGAGGCCTGGGACTGGGCGGCGGCATTGCCGCTGCCTAAAACAATGGTGCAGAGGAACAACACCGTCGAGGTGGATCGCGCCTTGACACTGCCTGTGTTTTTGGCCCTGCAGCTGAGGAATTCGCTCTGCACTCTTGCTCGCCTCAACGACCTGTTAGTCTTCCGCACTATAGGCCACGGGTTCCAGCAATGGAATGTCGGCCATACATAGCGGGCAGCCAATGAGATGATCATTCCTGGTCAGGCCCAGCCGCTCCCGGCGTTCCGCCATCTCCTGCACGAATTGCTCGTCGGTCAATTCCACGGATTGCCCGAGATGGAGAAACATATTGGTGACCGATCGGTTGCCGGCGCCTGACCAGGTTCTCGCGTCAACCACATTGGGATTGCTGGCAATGTTGTCCATGAAGCCGATCATGTGAAGAATAGTGCCCCTGGGCAGCAGCGGTGCATAATCGTCCTCGAAGGTGTATTGCTTGACCCAGTTATGGTCATAACCGGAACAGGCCAGTGTCTCGATCTGGTTGCCCCAGATTGCTTCCAGGCACATGCGCGCGCCTGGCGAGTGCAGGTGAGGTTCGAAGGAGGAGATCTTGGTGTGCTCCTTGAGCACAGTGTAGGTGTGTAACTCCTGCTCCGGCATATTGCCCTGGATACTGATGTTCAGCCCGTCGCCGAGTGACCACCGCGCTTTCTTGTGTTCGGGCTTGTAACCTTCGGGGTGAAAATAGAATCCCAGTTCCATATGACCGTTGGTGTCGCGACCGTTGGAATGCAGGTGATAAGTCAGCGGCAAAACACTGGAGCCGGCCGCCAGCAGGCGCCCCGCCTTGGGGTCAAAAATATCTGGATTGCGGCCCAGTTCATGCACCGGCCAGGTTTCGCGTTCGTCGTCTGCACCGATCACACCGGACTGCCAGGTCATGTGATGGATGATGTAGAGTCCACCAACTATTGTGCCGCCCGCTTGAGAGGATTTCACATCATTCACCTCTCGCATATCCAACGCACTGACGTAGCGGTCCTCGGTCAGCATGGTCAATGCCGGCGTACCACCAACCCAGGCGTCAGCGGCACCACCGGGAACATACAAATCTTCAAGGGGTATGACCAGATCCGGCGTTCCCAGCCGCCACTCATTAGAATCACTAAATTCAGGCAGCTGCGGCAATTCTTCCGGGTTGCCCTGGGGCGCGCCGTTGTCCGCCCAGAGGGCGATCAGCTGTAGCTGCTCTTCGCTGAGTCGCTCATCGTCCTTAACCTGCTGGATACCGATACTACGCTCCAGGTAATAAGGTGGCATGGTGCCCATCTTGCCCCGCAGACCAGTCTTGTACTTGATCACCGGCGCCCAGGGCCGGACCTCGTCATAAGTCATCAGTGACATCGGTGCCACACCGCCTGCGCGATGGCACTTCACGCAATTCTCATAGAGAATTGGGGCGATATCTTTGGCGAAGCTGACCTCTTCAGGGGTGTCGTGGGGAGCGGTTGACTGTGCCATCCCGCTCAGGGGCAGTACCAGACCCAACAGTGTAATTGCGGTAGCCCTGCTGTTGGTCATAGAAAGGCTCATAGATACATCTCCTTCGACCCTCGCTAATACGGATAGGGCAGTGGGATTTCATAGAATTTGTTGTAGGGGTTTATTTCAACAGTAACCGGGCATTTAAGCAAGGATGGCGCTGCTCACAACTAGACATACCGGTGACGCATGCTTACGCTGGAACGGTAGGGGACGCCTGCAACTTAGCAACTTATAGGCAAGACATAAAGGCAGGGCAAAAGGCTCCCCCGACCCCTTATTTATAGGACCACCCATTAATGAATTTGAGGAGGGGTATTAACTTGGCTTTATGTTGGGAAGGTTGTTGGGATAAATCCATAAATGAAGATAAGTTATTGATTTACATATTGCATTGAGTCCGGCCTTCGGCACCAAATTCTAGTCTATATCAAGTTTGTCGGTTACCTATCTGCGTGCTGCCTACGGATCCGGAGCGCCAGAATCCCCTGCAATCGATGCTTCGTGATCTTCGATAACTTGATACAAGGGAAAATCTACCCATGTGTCATTGAGATAATTGAGTTCGGGGACTTCTTCTTTTGGGTCTACGAGCAGGTTGTAGAAAGATGGATAAGCCATTCTATTGATCGCATAACTATTTTAATCGATCTCTTTGATCAGCATTTTCCAATTCCGCCATTTCACACCAAAAAGCTCGTTGCCAATGTAAATGATGACGGACTCTCGAGCAGATTTCTCCGACTTTCCCATAAGGAAATTAGATTGGTCAGCACCATCCATTATTCGATCGTTCGGGAGATCGATTCCTACAATGTTAGCTAATGTGGGAAACAGATCTATCTGATGGACTACTTCGTTTGATACTTGCCCTGCGGGGATCTTCCCGGGCCAGCGGATCAGAAAAGGGACACGCAGTGAACCTTCATAAGGTGAAAACATGCTCCCTCGCCAGGGACCGGTAAATCCAAACGATCTCGGCACGCCTTCACGTCCATTATCCGACGTAAAGATAAATATAGTGTCTTCTTTTAGACCTAGCTCATCAATCGTATCTAGGAGTTCACCCACATAGGCATCCGTCTGTGCCAAAACGTCGGCAAAACTTCCGTTTCCAGTCCTGCCCCTGTAGTCGGGATGAGCCTCGACCGGTTCATGGGTTTGGGTATATGGGAGGTACGCAAAGAAGGGTGGGTTTTCTCTTGATTTTCGCTGTATGAAATCGATGGCCGCATCTGTAATCTCACGATCGATCATTGTGCGCTTCGCTCGATCATAAACAGCGATTTCGGTTGGCACTTGACCACGAAATCCGGTCATAACGTAGTCAAATACGGCGTCTGGGTGGCTGTCAGGCGCGAAGCTATAGCTATCCGGCCAGAAAGCCCGGTCTGATGAATGCTTGATGCCATACCATTCATCGAACCCCTGATCTGTAGGTAGCCGTCCGTCGGTATCGCCCAGATGCCATTTGCCAAATATTCCTGTCGCATAACCGTTATCCGATAGCATTTCAGCCAGCGTAATCTCCCACTGGGTTATCCCATACCATATACCTCTGGGAGGCCCATCTGGCCGTTGCCGCGTACGAATTCCGTAACGACCTGTCATTAACGCTGCGCGCGAAGGTGTGCACTCTGCTTCAACATTGTAATTTGTTAGCTGAAATCCTTCAGCGGCAATGCCATCAATATTTGGAGTAGCCGCCCCGCGCAAAACACCGCCGCCATAAACGCCAATTTCGCCGTAACCAAAATTGTCCATCAGGACCAGTACAATATTAGGCTTTGTGTCTTGCCCAGGTGCAGCGTGGGCTAGTGGAACTAACACATAAAGCATTAACAGAATTGCAGGGAATTTCGCTTTTCGAATGTAGTCGGACATTATGGCCTCTATTGATGTCGCTGTCGGATATTAGTATTTCGCAAGCGTGCTCTAAAAAGTACCTAACTGTTCGTCCAGAATAGTATGTAATAGCTCGAGATGGAACCAAATAGAACAAGTGAGGGGTGCCTCGGGGGTTTAGGGTGGTTGTGGTTACTCACAGAGAGTGAGTGAAAGTGAAGGGTTGCTGCCCAGGGGCGACACCGGCAATGCTTATATATCCATGACTTGTGTAAATATCAGAAATTTGTGTGCCTTCCTGTGACCAATGGCACTTCACTACCCCCCCCCTCTTATAGTCGGGTCTTGATCTCGGCAATAGCCTCTATATCCGGGATGTGTTCCCGGCAACAACTTCAGGCCGGTATACTTCTATAGGAGCGATGGAAATCCCTCCGGCGGCTTCCTGTGTTTTGTGAGTTGCTCATAGCCATAGGCTATTTCGATTAATACGCCCTCCGCATAGGGACGTCCTACCACTTGAATTCCGGCCGGCAGCCTGTTTTGCCAGAAACCCATTGGAATGGTAACAGCTGGTAGACCCGCTGCCGGAACCAATAATTGGCTATTGTCCCCTAAGTATTCTTCGTTGGCGTTATCAATATGTGCCGGCGGATTCGACCATGTAGGATAGATGAGCGCATCCAGATTGGCTGCATCCATGGCTCTTACTGTGTTTTCAAGAAGTTGGTTACGCAGCGGATGGTTGGGCCAGATAAGGCAAGGATCTTGCCTTTCATCTGGCGCAATTTCCAGCGGGAACTGGGAAAAAAATTCGAGTGCTCCTTTGGATTCAATTGCAAACTCACTCGACTCGAGAACCGAAGCCACATCGTGTAACGGTGGCTTATCCAAAGACTCTAAATATTGCTTAAGGTCGTAACGAAAACTGCCACAGGACTGTATTTCGTCATTGAG
>JAKUTG010000055.1:0-11271 GCA_022447905.1 Pseudomonadales bacterium
TGCCAGGAAGGCCTGCCATGTTCGCAACGACCAAGCGATTCCTTGATTACTTCAACTTAAAGAGCCTGCAAGAATTGCCCCCCCTCTCTGAAATTAGGGATCTTGACAAATCAGGGCAAGAGATCGGCCTTGATGATCTAGCTACTCGTCGTATCCTTGAACTTCCTGAAGAAGCCGTCGACGAAAATAGCTACGAGCCGACCGCTGTTGAGGACGACGAGTTGTTGGCGGAGAAAGAAGCTATCGAATTGTCTAAAAAACCGTTGGATGAAATCTTAGGAATAGGTTTATCTGAAGAGCTTCATGAATCGGAAGAAATCTTGGGCGTCGAAGAAACTGATACAGAATCAACAAGCTTCGCTGTAGTGGGTGTCAGTGACACCTCAGAAACACCTGTGAAAAAGGGAGAGGAAGACAAATCGAGTCTTGAGGCTGCGGACGATGAGGCAGCAGTGGACCAGGGCGCCACCCTAGCGAAGTATGAAGACAATGACCTAGAAAATGAACTTGATGCCGGAAATGAAGAAATACAATTTGTCAGCAAGGAGAACATTGACAAATTTGAGCACTAAGCTCTGTTATCCTTTTTGGCTCGTACCCACAGAGCAGCATGATGTCTGAAAAGTTACAAAAAGTTCTTGCAAGAACAGGATTGGGCTCGCGTCGTGAAATTGAAGTATGGATAGGAAAAGGCAGAGTCAAAGTTAACGGCAGGGTTGCCGTCATCGGCGATCGCGTAGGAGACACTGACAAAATTATCGTCGACGGTAAGAAACTTGTAACCCCGACCAAACACCGTAAAGACCGCCGAATATTACTGTATAACAAACCTGAGAATGAAATTTGTACACGCAAGGACCCGGAAGGAAGGCCCACAGTCTTCGATAAACTGCCGGTCGTAAAACGCGGTCGCTGGATATCCATTGGTAGATTGGATATCAATACCAGTGGGCTGCTTCTTTTTACATCAGATGGTGAGCTTGCAAACAAACTGGCCCACCCGAGCTCTCAGATCGAACGGGAATACGCGGTGCGAGTCATGGGTGAGGTGACTTCTGATATGGTCCAGCGCATGCATAAAGGCCTCCTTATCGACGGCCATCTGTGTCGTTTTACCGATATTCAGTATTTCGCAGGTGAAGGAATTAATCGCTGGTACCATGTTGTTACTATGGACGGCAGGAATCGAGAGGTACGTAAACTATGGGAATCTCAAGGATTAAAAGTTAGCCGTCTAAAACGTGTGCGTTTTGGCCCTATTTTTATTCCAAGTGTTGTCAAACGAGGGCAGTTTCAGGAATTATCTGGGAACGAGGTAGATAAGCTTCTGCGATTCGTTGACCCCTAATGGGGCAATAAAGACGATGGGGTGATTGAATATCTTATCTTTGAGTCTGAAGGTTGAACTCCCTTGCGTTCAGTGTTTGGCCGTGCAGTGTTTTCGCTTCTGAGCTCAGTAGGTACAGGTAAATAGGCATCAGGCTCTCTGGACATGGCTGGAGTCCCGGATCTTCTGCAGGGTAAGCTGCTTGGCGCATTTTTGTGCTGACAGCACCCGGATTTAAGCTGTTTACCCGTATGTTACTTGTGTTTTCCAATTCGTCTGCGAGAGTTTGCATCAGTCCTTCAATAGCGAATTTCGATACCGCGTAGGCGCCCCAATAAGCTCGGCCAACTCGTCCTACGCTCGATGAAATAAATACTATCCTCGCGTCTCTGGATTTGCTGAGGACAGGCAATAATGCCTTGGTAAGATAGAAAACAGCGTTTACATTAACCTGCATCACTTGTTGCCAATCCTGGGCTGGATAAAATTCTAGCGGAGTACGGGCACCGAGCAAGGCAGCGTTATGTATAATTCCGTCTAAAGCGCCTACACGTTTGGCTACGGATTTCGCCAAGCCGCCATACTCATCATCTTGGGCAGTTATGAAATCCATGGGATGTAGGAAGGCTTTCCCTGGATGCTTGTTCTCGATTGTGTCGTATACTGTCTCCAGTTTTTCCTGTGACCGGCCAAGTAAAATTACTGTCGCTCCGTAATCGGCAAACGTGGTTGCGCAGACTTTGCCGATTCCATCACTCGCACCTGTAATTAGAATTGCTTTCTTAGATAAGAGGTCGGGTGGTGCTTGGTAGTCAAACATCGTGCTAGGTGAATTTAAGTGTGTTTAGCAAAGGCTCGGTTTGTTCGGCAGACCGGAGGATAAAGTCGGCATACCACTCCTCTACTTTGGCATTAGCCGGCAAGTAACCGTATGCGGCAGCTATCGCAATAACATCGGCGTTTTTTGCCGCCTCAATATCGCGGATATTATCGCCTATATACACCGTTCGTTCGGTATCACGGTCCAGTTGCCGACAGGCCAAAAGAATAGGTTCTGGATGAGGCTTTCGATTGGTAACATGGTCTGGGCAAACCAGCACCTTGCAGCGCTCTATCAGATCCAGTTTTTCTAGCAAAAGTTTTGAGTACTTTTCGGGCTTGTTAGTAACAATCCCCCAAGGAATGTTTGATGCATCGAGATTGTTTAGTAACTCTAATATGCCCGGGTAAGGCGAGGCTTCGGTAGTTTTTAACTGCGCATAGTACAAGTCCAAAAGCCGGTGATTGAGTTGAAGGAATTCTTCATGTTCTTCAGTGATCTCAAAAGCAAGCTTTACTAGAGCCCGAGCACCATCAGAAACAGTTTGGCAAATAAGTTCGGAATCGATAGGTGGTTTATTCCGCTCTTCCAATAACCGTTTCACTACTATTATAAAATCTGGCGCGGTATCGATTAGAGTTCCATCTAGATCGAATAATACGCATTCTATTGAGGTATCAAGGGCCACAACTAGTGCTCCAGTTTGTAATAACAGGCTATATAGTTAACGTCGATACTTTTCTGCAAAAAGTACCGCTGACTAAATGGGTTGTACCCTAAACCAATTTGATCAAGAAGCTTAAGATTTTTGTTTCGACTCCAGTTTGCGAGTTCTGAGGGTTTGATGAATCTCGAGTAATCGTGCGTGCCTTTGGGAAGCAATTTAAGTAGGTATTCACCGGCAATAACGGCAAACAGATAAGCCTTGGGATTACGATTGATGGTGGAGAAAAAAACTAGACCGCCAGGCTTAACTAATTGAGAGCAAGCTTGCACAACCGAGGATGGATCGGGAACATGCTCTAGCATTTCTAGGCAGGTAATTACATCGTATTGCTGTTCACATTCTCCGGCAAGTTGCTCTGCTGAACTAAATCGATAGTCTATTTCAAGTTTGCTTTCAAGTTGGTGAAGTCTTGCCACTGATAGCGAAGCTTCCGCGAGATCTATCGCAGTAACTTTTGCTCCATGATGAGCCATCGCTTCTGCGAGGATTCCACCGCCACAGCCGATATCCAAGACTTGCTTGTCGGCCAGACTCGCCTGACGATTAATGTAGTTTACTCTTAATGGATTTATCTCATGGAGTGGACGAAACTCACTGTTTGGGTCCCACCAGCGAGCCGCCAGGGCTTCAAATTTTTTTATTTCTAGCTCGTCAACGTTTTTCATGAAGATCACTAGAGTCCGCAGCTAGGATTCGTTCCTGCCAATTCAGAGCAGTCGTACGCAGCAGCGCCTCATCGATAGTTTTCAGACTGCCATTATCAAGAATGGCTTTTCCGCCGCACCAAACGTGGGAAACTTGGGAAGATTTGGTTGCAAAGACAAGGTGTGATAGAGGATTATTGTGGGGCAAGGTGTTGAGCTGGTCCAGATTTACTGCTGCAATATCAGCAAATTTACCTACCTCTAGGCTGCCAATCTTTTGCTCAATTCCAAGTGCCTTCGCGCCGTTTATCGTAGCCATTTCCAATACTTGGTGAGCGGGCAGTTTACTGGCGTCACCGGCTACGGCTTTTCCAACTAACGCGGCGGTGTGCATCTCACTGAACATGTCCAAGTCATTGTTACTGGCAGCGCCGTCAGTGCCTAAGGCAACATTTACAGAGTTGGATAATAGTTTTGCGATTTCACAGAAACCGCTCGCTAATTTCAGATTTGATTCTGGGCAATGAATAACACTAGAGCCTTGGTCGGCGAGCAACCAGATTTCTTCATCGAGTAATTGGGTAGCATGGACACAAAGCAATCGCGGTGTGATTAATTCGAGCTCCTTAAGCCTACCTAAAGGGCGTCGTCCGTTTTTGGCTATTGAGTCGGTAACTTCCTGAGCAGTCTCATGCACATGCATATGAATTGGTACATCTAATTCTTCCGCCAAAACCGCTAGCTTTTTTAGTGAAGCATCAGAGATAGTGTAAGGTGCATGTGGCCCGAAAGCGGTGTAAATCAATTCGCTATTACGGAAGTCATCGTGTAATTGAGTTGCTTTTTGTATGTATTCCTGCGCATCGAGTGCCCATACGGATGGGAAGTCCAATATTGGGCTGGCGAGTTGTACCCGAATGTGTGCATCTAGCGCCGCTTTTGCCACTTCGTCGGGAAAGAAATACATGTCAGCGAAGCAGGTGGTGCCGGATTTGATCATTTCGGCGATCGCTAGGCGGGCCCCTTGGTGTACAAATTCCCGATCAATGAGCTTGTTTTCGAGTGGCCATATTTTCTCTTCAAGCCATTGCTTAAGCGGGATATCATCAGCTACACCTCTGAACAGAGTCATGGGCGAGTGGCCGTGTGCATTCACCAGCCCCGGTATGAGCACGTGTTGGGGAAGCTCAATATTCTGCTTGGCTGTAATGGTCGAACGAGCCTCTTCTTGACTGCAAATAGCTGCAATTTTTTTGTCTTTGATCGCAACCACATGATTTTCAAGAGCGAGCCCGGCTGGGACGACGGGTATAATCCATTTTGCGTGTATCAGTACGTCTGACTGAAGCGTATTTTCAGTATTCAAACTTGATTCTTTTTTGCCTCAATTGAGCTTCTCATAGCAGTCAGCCACGGATCGGGTTTGTAAGATCCGGCACGGCCGCGATTATACCTTCAATTCTTCAAAATAGCGCTCTTTTGTACGACTTTTGAAAACGTTGCAAAATATTGATAAATAAAGATTTATTTAGTAAAAAAAATGCCCTGTAAGATGTATTTTGCAACCTGATTCATGGTAAAATATACCCATTGCTTTAGAGGCGATTTGTGGGAGAAATTTAGTAAAATTCCTTTTCTTTAGGCTCATCTATTAAGTTCGATTTTTAACCTCCTTCGAGCGTAAGAATACACGAGAATCGGCCGTTACAATGATTAATGTTTAGGAATTTTTCTCTCAAAAAAAGCGGCTACAAGTCTCCGTTATGCCGGGTTCTGTGTACCCTTCCCTTTCTTTTAGGAAAAGCTAGTTTATGTCTGAATTTGCCAAGCAGGTTCTGCCTGTCGCATTAGAAAGCGAAATGCGCGAATCTTATCTTGCTTATGCGATGAGCGTGATCGTAGGCCGTGCTTTGCCCGATGTAAGAGATGGACTGAAACCTGTGCATCGCCGCACTCTATTCGCGATGAATGTATTGTCTAACGACTACAATAAACCTTACAAGAAATCTGCTCGCGTCGTCGGGGATGTTATTGGTAAATATCATCCCCATGGAGATACGGCCGTGTACGATACTATCGTCAGAATGGCTCAAGATTTTTCGCTGCGTTACCCCCTTGTGGACGGGCAAGGTAATTTTGGATCTATCGATGGCGACTCTGCTGCAGCTATGCGTTATACCGAGATCCGCATGGCCAAGATTGCCCACGAACTTCTGGGAGATCTAGATAAGGAAACAGTCGATTTTTCACCAAACTACGACGGCACGGAAGATATACCAGATGTATTGCCTACTCAGATACCAAATTTATTAGTTAACGGTTCATCAGGTATTGCGGTTGGTATGGCGACTAATATTCCTCCGCATAACCTCAATGAGGTGATTGGTGGAGCAATCGCACTTTTAGATAATCCAGATATGGAAATCGATGAACTTATGGAGCATGTACAAGGCCCCGATTTTCCAACCGCAGGTATCATTAATGGAAAAGCAGGGATAGTTGCGGCGTATCGGACTGGTCGAAGCCCGATATACATGCGGGCCCGAGCGGAAGTTCTCGATGATGAAAAAACCGGGAAGCAGACCATCATTGTTACGGAGATACCTTATCAGTTAAATAAATCAAAACTGATCGAAAAGATCGCTGAGCTGGTTAAGGAAAAGAAAATAGAAGGCATCACCGAGCTGCGGGATGAATCTGACAAAGATGGGCTGCGAATTGTGATTGAATTACGTAAGGGGGAAATAGGCGATGTTGTTTTGAACAACCTGTATGCCCAGACTCAGATGCAGTCTACGTTCGGGATTAACATGGTTGCTCTAGTTGATGGGCAACCAAGGTTGTTAAATCTTAAAGAGATACTTGATGCTTTTGTTCGCCATCGCCGTGAGGTAATTTCTCGTCGTACGTCGTTTCTGCTGCGCAAGTCTAAGGAACGGGGCCATATTCTAGAAGGGCTGGCGGTTGCGCTGGCCAATATCGACTCAGTCATTGAGTTGATTAAGAGCTCTCCGAGTTCTAACGAAGCGAAAGAAAAATTGTTGGCGGGTTCCTGGAAGTCTGACAGCGTGCTGGAGATGCTCGATGGAGTGCATCCGAATGCTTGTCGCCCCGAAGCGCTAGATGACCGTTACGGGTTGCAAGGTAAGAAATACTTTCTGTCGCCAAACCAGGCACAGGCAATTCTTGAATTAAGGCTTCATCGTCTGACTGGGCTGGAGCGACAGAAGCTTATTAATGACTACAAGGAATTATTGAAACAGATTACTGATTACCTCGATATTCTAGAGAACCAGACGCGGTTGATCTCAGTGGTACGAAAAGAGTTAGAACAAATTCAAAAAGAATACGGAGATAGTCGTCTTACTGAAATTGTCGTGTCTCAACAAGACCTAACTACGGAGGATCTTATTTCTGAAGAAGACCGCGTGGTGACAATATCGAAAGGAGGATATGCAAAGACGCAACCGCTTAATGACTACAGAACGCAGCGTCGAGGGGGTACGGGAAAAGCTGCTGCATCTGTTAAGGACGAGGATTTTGTTGAACATCTATTGATAGCAAGTACTCATGATACGCTACTATGCTTCAGCAGCGTTGGTAAAGTTTACTGGCTGAAAGTGTTTCAGATTCCGATCGCGAGTAGGACTTCTAGGGGTAAACCAATCGTTAATATTCTTCCTCTTGAGGAAGGGGAGCGTATTACCAGCATGTTGCCGGTAACCGAATATACGAACGATCACTACGTATTCATGGCAACTTCGAACGGCACGGTAAAGAAGACTGCTCTGACCAATTTTGCGCGACAGCGCAGTGTTGGTTTACGAGCAATAGAGCTCGATGAAGGTGACGAACTTGTTGGTACAGCCATTACTGACGGAAGCCATGATGTCATGCTGGTTAGCACCAGCGGCAAAACCATTCGGTTCAAAGAAGTTGATGTGAGGCCCATGGGACGCACCGCGCGTGGTGTTAGAGGTATAAAGATGGGAGACGAGTACCGCATGATAGCTCTGATTATTCCGCAAGATAATAGGCAAATATTAACTGTGAGTGAAAATGGTTACGGCAAGCGAACTAAAGTGGAGGATTTTCCAGTATACGGTCGCGGAGGCCAAGGTGTCATCGGTATACAAACAAACGATCGAAACGGTGGCGTAGTCGGAGCCGTACAGGTCTCGGATGCTGATGAAATCATGCTGATTTCTGACAAAGGTACACTGGTGCGAACACGTGTTAAAGAAGTTTCTGTTCAGGGTAGAAATACTATGGGCGTACGGTTGATAAGACTAAAAGAAGGTGAAAAACTCGTTGGCCTGGAACAGGTTGATGAACCCCCTGGCGAGGAAAGTGACCTGGCCAGCAGTGAAGAAATCAAGTAGTCCGAATAAATTTCAAATGGATTCCAGTTTCAAAATTAAATTTACCTAGGACAATCCGATTGCTCCTCTCTTTAATTAAACTGGCAAGTGATAAATCTTGAGCAAACCAATTAAAATTGCTTACCTCGGTCCCGAAGGCACATTTTCCCAAATGGCTGTAATAAAACATTTTGGTAACGATTGTGAACAGCGCGATTGTCCAACCATTGACGATGTGTTCTTTGCAGTCGGAAATGGCAGGGTCGATTTCGGAGTCGTGCCGGTCGAAAACTCGACAGAAGGAGCAGTAAACAACACCCAAGATTGTCTTATCGACAGTGAGGTAAGAATAGTGGGAGAAGAAATTTTGCCCATTGAACACAATCTTATGTTCTCTAAGGCCGCGGAATTTGAAAATTTTAGCGCGATTGCTTCGCACAAGCAGTCTTTGGCCCAGTGCCGCAAATGGTTGCAGGAAAACTATCCAAAAATCCGGCTTATCGAATGCGGGAGTAATGCAGAAGCCGCAAAACTGGCGCAGGACGACGCGTCAATTGGGGCCATAGCCAGTGAACTGGCAGCTAGTATCTATGGTCTGGAAGTCAAACGATCAAAAATACAAGACTTACATCATAATAGGACCCGGTTCTTGGTGCTTTCACATTCCGAGACTGAGCCGACTGGAAATGACAAAACTAGTATATTAATTTACACAGAAAATAAACCTGGAGCGCTATTCAGAATACTAGAGCCATTTGAAAATCTACAAATTAGTTTAACCAAGATAGAAACACGGCCTTCAAAAAAGGAAGCCTGGGCATATGTATTCTTTATAGATTTCGAAGGGCATATTAAGGATACCAACGTGCAGAATTTATTTAACAGACTAAATGCATCTACCGCTGAGATAAAGGTACTGGGTTCTTACTCAATCTCGTTAAGTTAACTTGCCAACCCTGGTTATTTTCCGGGCAAAGTACGGAATGTCATCGATCACTGATAAATCAATACTTATCATTGGCCTAGGTTTGATAGGGGGCAGTATTGCGCGTGGCTTAAAAAAAGCAAATCCAAATCAGTTTATAGCAGCAATTGACAACGATGAAGAAACCCAGAGATTAGCGATCGATCAAGGAGTTATTGATCGGTCTGGCGAATTCGATATTTTGTGTAAGCAGTCAGACATCATAATCCTTGCTTTGCCTCCTATAGCCACCATAGAGGTTATCCCAATGGTTTCCGCTTGTGCAGGGATAAAAACTGTGGTGACAGATGTCGCGAGCGTTAAATCGGCAATCATAGAAAGTGTCAATAAGTTAGATCAGACTTTCGTAGAACGCTTTGTGCCGGCCCACCCGATTGCCGGCTCAGAACAGAGTGGGTATAGGGCATCAACCAATGACCTCTTTGTAAATCGCAACGTGATTTTTACGCCTCAGCTAAATAACGATTCCCGTGCGGTTTCGTTGGTCAACGATTTGTGGCGTCAATTGGGAAGTAGGGTGCTAGGCATGAGCTTCAAGCGCCACGATACTGTGCTCGCAGCTACCAGTCATTTGCCCCATCTTTTAGCTTACGCAACGGTTGATGTGCTGGCAAAACAAGAACAAAGTGAGGATATTTTTCGTTACGCCGCTGGAGGATTTGCCGACTTCAGTCGGCTAGCTTCGAGTGATGCCAGAATGTGGTCAGATATATTTACTAGCAATTCCGAGGAAACCCTTAAAATTCTCGACGTCTATATTGATAACCTACAACGACTGAAAATACTTGTTGATGAGAATGAGCATGATCAGCTTATAACGATTTTTACTAATGCAAAAAAAACGCGCGATAATTTTCTAAGGCATCACTTTGACAATGGATCACATCTGTCAGCTGAATTGAGCAAAGTACAATTTAATATTGAACCGGGAGCCAAGATAGCAGGTAGATTGAAAGTTCCTGGTGACAAATCTATCTCCCATCGTGCCATCATCTTAGGCGCGATCGCTGAAGGTGTGACGCAAATTCAAGGTTTCCTCGAAAGTGAGGATACTCTGTGCACAATAGCGGTTTTCAGAGAGCTGGGGGTCACAATTATCGGGCCTGAAAACGGAGAACTGACAATCTTCGGTGTTGGCAAAAATGGTTTGAAAGCGCCACGAATACCACTTTATTTCGGTAACTCCGGTACTGCTATGCGCTTACTGACAGGCTTACTGGCTGCACATAAATTTTCCGGAGAATTAATAGGTGATGAGTCGCTGATGGAACGGCCCATGGAGCGTGTAGCAGAACCATTACGAAGCATGGGAGCAATTATCAAAACTGCTGACCACGGTAGACCCCCTATACGGACACAGAGCTCGGCGCTCTCTGGTATAAGCTACGATATGCCAGTTGCTAGTGCCCAGGTAAAATCATCTCTACTATTAGCAGGCCTTTATGCTAAGGGAGAAACTACTATCACCGAGCCATTCCCCTGCCGCGATCATACGGAACGTATGCTGGTCGGCTTCGGTTACCCGCTGGTCGTTGATAAAACGAATCAGAGCGTTACTGTTTCCGGGGGAGGCTCGCTTCGCTCGGCCGATATCGACATACCAGCGGACATTTCGTCGGCAGCATTTTTTATGGTTGCAGCGGCTATTTGTCCGGGGTCGAAATTGATTCTCCAACATGTGGCCGTAAATCCTACACGCATTGGTATTATCAACATACTGCAAGCCATGGGCGGTGATATTAAATTGACAAACGAACGAGAGGTTGGAGGAGAGCCGGTTGCGGACATCACCGTCAACTATCAACCACTGTTCGGAATTGAGGTACCAAAGGATCAAATTCCCCTAGCAATCGACGAATTTCCAGCAATCTTCATAGCCGCCGCCTGCGCTAAAGGAGACACTGTTTTGCGTGGAGCCGCTGAATTACGGGTCAAAGAGAGTGATCGTATTGAAGCTATGGCGAATGGCCTAGAGACGTTGGGCATCGACAATGAGACTTATGAGGACGGGATCCGGATTACCGGCGGTCAACTGGATGGTGGGTACGTTGACAGCCAAGGTGATCACCGTATCGCCATGGCCTTCACAATAGCCGGCCTGCGGGCAAAAACACCTGTGATCGTGGCAAACTGCGCTAATGTGGCCACTTCTTTTCCTGGTTTTGTTAAGGCAGCCCAGACAGTTGGGATAAAGGTCCAATCTCATCGGTCTGAACTATGACTGGCATTCCCGTTATTACTATCGACGGGCCCTCGGGTTCCGGTAAAGGGACTGTGGCCGTGAGCATCGCCGAAGAATTGGGTTTCACCTTACTCGATAGTGGGGCACTGTATAGGTCGGATGGTATTGCTGCTCTTCGAGATGAAATAGATTTAGGAGACCACCAGAAGATAGCGGAGTTAGCTC
>JAKUTG010000056.1:0-11411 GCA_022447905.1 Pseudomonadales bacterium
TGTCTTACACATCCGGTTCCGACGAATTTGGTTCACTGCGCTATGAAGAAAACGCGTCACGTACCTACAAGGTTGGAGACAAACTCGAGCTAATTGTTTCTCACTGCGACCCGGTTGTGAATCTTTATAATCAAATGTATGCCATTCGTAATGACCGAGGCGAGGCTATCTGGCCGATTGCAGCAAGAGGCATGTCGGCCTGAAATAGCAACCAGACGCCACTTTAATCTCCAACTGAGGTGAAGCAAGTTGAGGTTTGTCTAAGGAGGTCTTAAAGTGCATACAGCAGAGATACTTTACGCAAATGCTAAAGAATTTATTATCTGAATAACAAAGAGGGGTGGCACCTTGATTTTCAAAAGCCAGCAGCCTGACATAAATCTTCCTGAAACTGACCTTACGTCGGTTGTGCTTGGTCGGGTTGATGAACTTGGCGATAAGCCGGCTCTCATCGAGGGACTCACCGGGCGCGCGCTCAGCTATCACCAGTTACGCGAGCAAATAAACAAATTTGCAGCTGGCCTGGATGAACGCGGATTTAAGAAAGGCGACGTAATGGCTATTTTTATTCCTAATATGCCCGAGTATGCAGTAATTTTCCTGGGCGTCGCTGCTGTTGGCGGGATAAATACTACAGTGAATTCACTGTACTCAACCGCTGACCTGGTGCACCAGTTCAATGATTCCGGTGCCAAACTTCTAATCACTATTCCGGATTTTCTCGATCGGGCACGTCCAGCAGCAAAGAAATGTGGCATCGAAGAAATTATTGTTTTGGGAGAGGCCGAAGGGACGACTCCGATCGCGGCCCTGCTCGACAATGACGGCAATGCTCCCGAGGTTGACATAGATCCGGGAAACGACCTAGTAGCGCTACCCTACTCTAGTGGGACAACAGGCCTGTCGAAGGGGGTCATGTTGACCCATGAAAATCTTATTGCAAACATGGTTCTCTCCTGCGAGATGAACACCATATTGCCGGAGGATCGTCTTGTGGGCGTGCTTCCGTTCTTTCATATTTATGGGATGGTGTTGATTCTAAACCTGGCGGTATACCTTGGTCTTACCTTGGTAACCATGCCTCGTTTCGACCTAGAGCAATTTCTGGAAATCGTACAAAAATACAAGATTACCAGTCTCAATCTGGTGCCCCCACTGGTTCTAGCCTTGGCCAAACATCCTGTAATAGATAACTACGATCTATCCAGCGTACGCATCATCGGTTCGGGTGCTGCTCCCTTGGGACAGGAACTAGAGCAAGCATGTGCTGAACGCCTCAGTTGTGAGATTTACCAGGGCTATGGCCTTACGGAAGTAGCAGGAGCCTGCCACGTGAACAAAACACCGGTACCGTCCGAAAAACGTGGCGCAGTTGGCCTCGTTTTACCAAATACCTTTTCCAAAATTATCGACACTGAAACTGGTGAAGAACTAGGCCTGAACGAACGTGGCGAAGTACTTGTAAAAGGGCCTCACGTCATGGTCGGATATCTCAATAATGAAGAAGCCACGCGAGGTTGTATCGACGATGATGGATGGTTACATACTGGTGACGTGGGTTACGCCGATAATGACGAGTATTTCTATATCGTTGACCGCGTAAAAGAATTGATCAAGTACAAAGCCTACCAAGTGGCTCCGGCCGAACTAGAAGCTCTGCTAGTCAGCCATGCGGCTATTGCTGATGCAGCCGTAATCCCCAGTCCTGACGAAGAAGCGGGTGAGGTACCCAAAGCGTTTGTTGTACTAAAGGAGGATATCTCGCCCGAAGATATCATGCTGTTCATTGCAGAACAGGTAGCACCTCATAAGAAAATCCGCAGATTGGAGATCGTCGATGAGATTCCCAAATCCGCGTCAGGAAAGATTCTCAGGAGACTGTTAGTAGAAAGGGAGCGAGAGAACATCGCCAATAGCTAACAGAAGCTGAGCCAAAAAAAACACGTGGGAGCAGATATTCTAGCTCGCAACAACCTGCCGGTTAGAGTGCTCTGCACAGACGCTTATAAATTACTTGCTACCTGAATCCTTTATTTTTAATGGAAGCAGATAAACACTTCCACTTTTTATTTGAATCAGAGCATGTAGTTACAAGCCGTCATTATTAGCGCCATTACGACTACAAAACTGCCTTCGACCAGGGTGGAATATGCACTGTGATTGGCGAGCATATTACCTGCCATCAAAAGGCAGGCAGCCATGATCACTATTAAAACTGCTGAAGAGTAGGCACCATTGGTGTGGGCCAAAGCCATTATCCAGGCAAGTATCAGTGTTCCTGCAAACTGCATCACCAGTGCGCCCGTGGACTGTTTAGCAGCGGCACCGTTTTCAATACCGACACCTTCAGCCCATCTATTGCCAAATAGTTTTGGTGAATACCACAAACCTGCCAGCATGTAACAAATTATTGTGCTGACACCGACCGCCAACCAGTTAACCCCAGCCAATAAAATTTCCATGACACTTTCCCGTGTTTAATTTTATGAGCGTTACCTAACAATAAATGCTTCTGTCGGCATAATGCGCATGTCCTTTCCAATGGTCAATCGTTATTGGTGACCTCAGCTCTCCACAAACCGGTCCTGTGGCGGACAACCTGAAAACAGCGTAATCTAGCGAACCTATCTGCAAATTAAGAGGCCACTATGAAGGAATTCAAATCGCCTATGCTTAGCGCATTGCTAGCAATAAGTTTCTTCCCTGCCTCCCTTGCCCAGGATCAAGAATTCACCGGTTTAAAGGCGGAAGCCGTTACAGCTGTGGATGCCATGACAAAGACGACCCAGGAAATTGTAGACAGCCTGTTTTCGTTTTCCGAACTCGGTTTCCAGGAATTTGAAACACAGCGTTACCTGGCTGAGATACTTGTGGGAAACGGTTTTGAAGTAGAGCTTGGAATCGCCGGGATTCCATCTTCATGGTGGGCAACCTGGGGAAGCGGAGAACCCGTTATTGCGCTCGGTTCGGATGTAGACGGCATACCCCGTGCCTCACAAATGCCCGGTGTTGCCTATCGTCAACCTATGATCGAAGGCGCCCCTGGACACGGAGAGGGCCATAATTCAGGACAGGCAGTAAATATCGTTGCCGCTCTGGCTGTAAAGAAAATCATGGAACGGGAAGGGCTACCTGGCACCATAGTTCTTTGGCCCGGTATTGCCGAAGAACTTCTTGGTACCAAAGCCTGGTACGCGCGGGATGGTCTATTCAAGGAAGTTGACGCGGTCCTCTTCACACATGTCTCAAATAATCTCAGTGTAAGTTGGGGAAATGCGCGTGGCACCGGCCTAGTGTCAGTGGAATACATGTTTGACGGTGTGGCCGCCCACGGAGCCGGGGATCCTTGGCAAGGTCGCAGCGCCCTTGATGCAGTGGAGTTGATGAACGTGGCCTGGAATTTCCGCCGAGAGCACTTGCGCCCATTGCAAAGATCCCATTACGTAATCAGCAGCGGAGGTGATCAACCCAACGTGGTGCCGCCTTATGCGAGTGTCTGGTATTTCATTCGCGAGATTACAGCAGATAACATACGCGAAAACTTCAATACCCTGGACCAAATAGCCCAAGGCGCAACGCTTATGACCGACACCGACATGAGCCGTCGCATCGTTGGGGCTGCCTACCCACGACATTTCAATAAACCTATCGCGCTGGCCATGGATGAAAATATCAAGAAAATAGGTTTGCCCACCTGGTCCGAAGACGACCAGCGCTTTGCCAAGGCATTACAGACTCTGATGGGCGCAGAAGAACCACAAGGCCTAGCAACCGATCTTGCAGGTGTCAGTGAACCATTGGAAAATCCCGTTTCAGGCGGGTCGGATGATATCGGTGATGTATCCTGGAATGTACCTACTGTGACTTTGCGCTACCCCTCTAATGTGCGAGGTCTTCAAGGCCATCACTGGTCGAGCGCCATGGCCATGGCAACTCCGATTGCACACAAGGGGGCAGTTGCCGGAGCAAAGGTGATTGCTACTACTATGCTGGATCTGTTCCAGAACGAGACGCTGGTGAATGAAGCTCAGATGTACTTCGATGATGTCCAAACCGCTGAGGAACAGTACGAAGCCTTTATAGGCCCCGATGACCCTCCTGCGATTGAGAAGAACAGGGACACGATGGCCCGGTATAGGCCGTTATTGGAAGAGTTGTATTACGATCCGACGCGGTTCAATACCTACCTGGAACAGCTAGGTATTGACTATCCGCAATTGGAGACCGACGTAATCCAACGCGACAATTAGCCCAGAACACTTGACCCTATAGGATTGTCGATGCGAAAAAATTTCGGTATTGCAATTCTGCTCACGGTTGCGTCCCCAGTTCTTAGCCAAGAAAATTTGGCGCCTCAAGATATTGATGACGTAATAGATTCCGAGGCGCGCATCGAATCAATCCGTCAATCTGAAGGACGCGCACTCAACGTGATCGCGCCAACTATTGCACCAGAAGAGATCGACCGCGTGGTACTGAATCGGCTTATGCAACAAATAGCCCGTGATCCAGATACTGTTCGTGCCCAGCTGGAAGTTAGCGATGAACAACTACAGGATATTTTTATCACAATCTCGAACGCACGTAATTTCGTTAACAATAGCGAAATGGCAAATGTTCGAGCTATGTGTCGTGCCTTTAATGACTCTGAACTGCAAGGGGATGCAAGAATTCAGAAAGCTCTAGATGCATACAAGGTGCGGGCAAGATTTACCACGAATTTTATAGCTAGATACTACCGAATAGTTCTGGCGAATGTCGAAGTTGGCTTATCAGATGTCTCGTTGACCCTTTTTAACGAGTATATGGAAGACCGACGTCGACGCATGGCCAACGCGGGAACGGTTACCTGGGGAGTAGTCGTTGAAAACATTTCCAGTGGCACTGAATCGGTCGAATTCCACTGCCACCGTCAAAATTAAACTTGGAGATCAATATGAACTATAGTTGTTTCGATGTGAGTATCGCGAACGATGTCGCGCACATTGTTTTGAACCGCCCGGACAAACGCAACAGCATGATTCATGAATTCTGGGATGAGCTGCCGACCATAGTCCAGAACATCGATCAGAATTCAACTGCAAGAGTTATTGTTTTGTCATCAACAGGCCCCCACTTTACGTCCGGTCTTGATACTTCGATATTCGGCAGCAGTGTTGAAAGTAGTGATAATCCAGAAGATGCGGAGAAATCGAAGCGGCAACGCGGCGCAAAACTTTATGACACCATCAAGCATATGCAAAAAAGCTTTACCTGCCTGGAACAGTGCCGAATACCAGTCATAGCTGCAATACAGGGCGGCGCTATTGGCGGAGGTGTCGATCTAGTAACAGCTTGCGACTTGCGCTATATGACCGAAGACGGTTTCTTAAGTATTTATGAAATCAACATTGGTATGACCGCTGATGTCGGTACTTTTCCACGTATAACCCGCTTGCTACCGGAAGGTGTAGTCAAGGAACTCGCCTATACCGGTAGGCGTATTACCGCGCAGGAAGCCAAACAACACGGCCTAGTTAACGAAATCTATACAGATCATGAGGCCATGCTGGAAGCCACCATGGGTATAGCTCGGCAGATTGCTACCAAGGCACCCCTGGCAGTCTACGGCAGTAAAAAAATCATCAACCATTCCCGTGACCACTCTACTGCCGATAGTCTTGACTACATAAGTCTCTGGAATGCGAGCATGCTTCAACCCGATGAGATCAGTGAGGCTTTCGCTGCTGCTCAGGAAGAGCGAGAAGGCGATTTCGTGGATTTACCCACGGCGCGACGAAAAATGGGAACTGGAATTAACGAATAAATTAGATTCAATTTGCGACCAGCAACCCCGGAGAGGATAATTGGCCTAAGCTGATTTAATCGTTTCAACCTGCACACTCTAGCTAGACTTTTCTATCCAGCCCTCTTACTCTTGAGTTTAAAACAATAACAGGTAACTATGGATGCAAGATTCCAGACCTTTGTTTATTAATTCCTTTTTAACAGGAACATGTGCACTACTAGTTGCCCTCATAACACCGGGCGGGTTTGCCCAGCAACCAGACTTAAGTACCGTCAAAGTGACCCGCGTCCTAGACAAACCTATCATAGGGCCAGATATTCACCCAAGCATCGGGGTAAACATTCAGGGTCCCTCGCTTATTAGGGTGCCGGACTGGGTAGAAAATCCACTGGGCAAATACTACCTCTATTTTGCTGATCACAAAGGTTTGTATATTCGACTTGCCTATGCCAGCAATCTCACCGGCCCCTGGCAGATACATGAGCCTGGAAGCTTACGCATTGAAGATTCCTACTTTACACCCACTCGCCCTGAGATTTCCGAAGCAGATTTGGCAGAGATGGTTGAACGTAGACGTGCCAGTGGGTCTCGCGCCTCACACGATCTTGCTTTTGAGCTGACACAGCCCCACATAGCCTCTCCCGACGTGCATGTAGACGAAGATAATCAGCAGATCATAATGTACTACCACGGTCTGGAAGGGCCCGGATTTCAGCACTCAAGGGTAGCTAATTCCAGTGATGGGATTAATTTTGTCGCCGGAAGGGAAAACATCGGGCGCACCTACATACGCGCCTTCAAGCACGAGCAGAAGACCTATGCGCTAGCCATGCCCGGACAATTTTATCGATCGGAAGACGGCTTTACCAATTTCGAGGAAGGGCCGCGCCTGTTCGTTCCTAATATGCGCCACTCGGCGGTTATCGTGCGTGATAATTATCTTTACGTATTCTGGACCCGGGTCGGGGATGCACCGGAAAGCATCATGCTGAGCACTATCGACCTACGTCCGGACTGGACCAAATGGCAAGAATCGGAGGAAACAATCGTGCTCCGGCCGGAACGTGACTGGGAAGGAGCCAATGCTCCGGTTGAACCGTCAGTACGAAGTACAGCATATGGTTATGTAAATCAGTTACGAGACCCTACACTCTATGTCGAAGATGGTGTGGTATATATGCTCTATGCGGTTGCCGGTGAAAGTGGCATCGCTCTCGCTCGAGTGGACTTCTAACCCCCGGCAACAACGCACATTTTGAGAGTCAGCAATGATTGCTTGGAAACCGACCATCGGAATACTTGCCATTCTTTCAACAAGCGCTGCTATCGTCTTCGCCGGCAGCCAAGGCAGCTGGGCGGTCTCTACAATACCTCTGTTCTTCATTTGTGCGAGCGTCGGGTTTATCCTCCATTGGATAGTTTTTATTCCCAGCTATCTGCTTCAGACCGAGCATTACTTCGACCTGACCGGATCACTCTCCTATATCTTCGCAATAACTCTAGCGGTATATCTGCACCCTCTGCTTGATCTTCGCGGCCTAATTATCTGTATGTTAATTTCTATCTGGGCTTTACGTCTAGGTAGCTTTCTTTTTATACGAGTAAAACGCGCAGGGCAGGATCGACGCTTTACTGAAAGCAAGACGCGCTTTTGGGGGTTTCTATACATCTGGACACTGGGTGGTGTCTGGGTTTTTATCACGATGGCGGCGGGACTAGCAGCGATCACTTCTATGACGCAGCGCCCATTGGGGATCTTTGCTGTTACAGGTTTACTTCTCTGGCTTTCCGGATTCATGATCGAAGTTGTGGCAGATCGTCAGAAAACAAAATTTCGACAGCTCCCCGAAAATTCGAACCACTTCATAACAACCGGCTTGTGGACCTATTCACGACACCCCAATTACTTTGGCGAGATTGTACTGTGGCTGGGTATTACTGTTATTGCATTGCCTACACTGGTTGGCTGGCAATACGTAACCCTCATCTCACCCATTTTTGTTGCAGTATTGCTCATCAAGGTCAGTGGAGTACGTTTATTGGAAAAAGATGGTAAAGACCGGTGGGGAACTGATCCCAACTACCAATACTACGTTAAAAATACTCCGGCGCTCGTGCCATTTATCGGAAGGCCCTAGATATTTTTGGTGCTCGCCATGAAACCACACGATGAATAAACATAAAGTATACGTTCCGGCAGTCTCTCCACCGGATTTCCAATAAGATCAACAACACGGGATTCACAGGGTACAATTAATGAATAAGGTAGCTAGCGTTGTTTTCAGCTTCATTAGTTTAATATTACTGATTACTCCAAATAGTTTACTAGGCCAGAACACTTCTGCGCCCGCCTGCCGAGGATTGACCAATTTAAACTTGACGGATACTACTATCTCTTCGGCCGAGGTAGTAACAGCAAATTCGTTCTCAGCCCCAAACTCGAATAATGTGATGTCTTTACCGGGTTTCTGTCGTGTTGTCGGCGTAACCACGCCAGCTGTAAATTTCGAAGTTTGGCTACCGATGGAAAACTGGAATGGTAAATATAATGGTGTGGGTAACGGTGGCATGGCGGGCAATATCAGCTACGGCGCCATGGCTGGTGCGCTGCTTCGGGGATATGCCACGGCCAGCACCGATACCGGGCATACCGCCGGACCAATCCCTTTCGATGCTTCCTGGGCTTCTGGCAGGCCCGATTTAATTGAAGATTTTGGTCATCGCGCTCTCCATGTTACTACCATGAACGGCAAGGCGATTACCGAGTCTTTTTACAGCAATGCTCCAACACATTCCTATTACACAGGCTGCTCCAAGGGAGGACAAATGGGCCTGATGGAAGCCCAACGTTATCCGTATGATTTCGATGGCATTGTTGCCGGCAATCCGGCTAACGACTGGACCCGTTTTTATGCCGGTGCTCACCTGTGGTACTCATTCGCCATGTTGGCCGACGAAGAAGCCTGGATTCCCCGCAGCAAGCTGCCTGCTCTAGGCAATGCCGTAAATGCTGCCTGTGATACTCTCGATGGGATCAAAGATGGTATTCTACAAAACCCTCTTGCTTGTAACTTCGAACCCGTAACATTGACCTGCCAAACCGGCATCGACAATGATTCCTGTTTGACACCAAAACAAGTTACCGCTGTTGAGAAAATCTGGGCAGGGGTCACCAACTCAGCGGGAGAGCTAATCTACCCCGGGCTAGTTCCCGGAGGTGAAGCCGCTCCCGGTGGTTGGAGTACTTGGGTTACAGGAGCTGAGCCCTACTCCTCCTTTCACTGGCGTGGTGGCGAAGGATTTTTTCGCTGGTTTGTATTCGATGATAAAGACTGGGATTTCCGTAACTTCGATTACGATCATGACCTGGAATATGCGCTAGAGAAAGTTGGACCAGCAATAGATGCCGATGACCCAGATCTCCGTGCACTGCGTGATAACGGTGGAAAATTAATTGTTTATCACGGCTGGAGTGACCCAGACATTTCACCTGTGGCATCCATCAATTACTTCGAGAATGTTGTGGATTTCATTGCCGATGACATGCGCGTACCGAACTATGAGACCGCACTCAACAGCACCCAGAATTTTTTCCGTCTATTTCTGGTGCCAGGTATGGGGCATTGCAGTGGAGGCCCAGGGCCAGACCGTTTCGATGCGCTCTCTGCGCTTGAGAATTGGGTGGAAAACGGCATTGCCCCTGAATCAATAACAGCGTCAAAAATAGTCGAAGGGGAAGTGACCCGGTCACGGCCCTTATGTGTTTACCCCGAGGTAGCAACATACAGCGGCCGAGGCAGTAGCGACCATGAGGCTAATTTTTATTGCGCGGCTCCAGAAAATTAGCCAGCACAAAGACGCTGCTTTATTTCCCATACTGAAAAAATGCCTTAAAGGATTTATCGGAAAACCAAGCTATTTTCAACCCAGCTTCAGGTTGCGGCGGGCACTTTTCAACTCCATTGTGTTTGTCAGCCATCGTCTCTGAAAGCCTGGCTTTCGCAGCTCCTTTTTCGCGTTCTCGTTGTGAAGTGACATCAATTCTCGGTTGCCAGCTTGCAGCAAGCCGTTGATTCTATTACCTTAGTGCTCCCTACGGAGGAGATGCTGATGTCGTGGCGAAACGAAATCGAAGAGATAAGACGGCGAGAAGAGCTAGCCAAGAAAATGGGTGGCGAAGAACGTATCCAGCGCCAACATGACAATGGCCGCCTAACCGTGCGTGAACGCATCGATGCGCTCGTTGATCCAGGCTCGTTTCATGAAATAGGCGCCTTGGCCGGCCGCGCTAACTACGATGACCAGAATGAACTTGAAGACTTCACGCCCTCTAACTTTGTGCTGGGCACCGCTGATATTGATGGTCGCCGTGTCGTTATCGGTGGAGATGACTTTACTGTGCGCGGTGGGGCCGCGGATGCAAAAATCGGGGACAAATCTGGCTACGGCGAGAAATATGCTCTGGAGATGCGGCTGCCCCTTATTCGTTTGGTCGACGGAAGCGGTGGAGGGGGTAGTGTGAAAACCCTGGAAATGGTTGGCCATTCCTATGTGCCTGCTTTGCATGGCTTCGAAACCACCATGAAGCTAATGGGAGTCGTTCCAGTCATCTGCGCCTGCATGGGATCAGTCGCCGGACTTGGAGCCGTAAGAGTAACCATTTCCCATTTCTCTTTGATGATCAAGGGTACCAGCCAGTTATTCGTAGCCGGGCCACCGGTAGTTGAGCGAGGTTTTGGTAAACCGGTTGGAAAAAACGAATTGGGTGGTTCACAGATTCACGCCCACGGGAGTGGCGCCGTGGACAATGAAGTGGAATCGGAGCCGGAAGCCTTCAAAACAATTAAGCAATTTCTATCTTACCTCCCGCAAAACGTCTGGCAAGCGCCCACAAGAACCGAGCGTACGGATCTTGTGGAGCG
Source organism: Pseudomonadales bacterium (assembly GCA_022447905.1). Taxonomy (GTDB): domain Bacteria; phylum Pseudomonadota; class Gammaproteobacteria; order Pseudomonadales; family Pseudohongiellaceae; genus UBA9145. The sequence continues at coordinate 10,711 of JAKUTG010000056.1, forward strand.
ACGAGAGGAATCTCTACTGACAGTGATACCGCGAAATAGGCGCCAAATGTACCAGATTAGGGGAATTATTGATGCAATAGTCGACGTTGGTTCATTTTTTGAAATAAACGCTGGTTATGGTGAATCTCTAGTGGTGGGACTCGCTCGACTAGACGGCTTTTCTATAGGCATCATAGCAAATGATACTTGCCATCATGGCGGGGCAGTTAATGCTACCGCGTCCGAAAAAATGATGCGCTTTGTTGATCTATGCGATACTTTTCACATACCAGTAGTCAATCTAGTGGATAACCCCGGCTTTCTGATCGGAGTGCAGGCGGAGGAAGAAGGTACTGTGCGCCTAGGCAGTCGCGCACTGATGGCGATCTATCAATCAACTGTTCCTTGGGTATCGGTAATTATCCGTCGCTGCTATGGCGTAGCCGGTGCTGGACATGGCAAGACTGATGGATTAAACCTACGTTATGCATGGCCGTCGGCAGACTGGGGGTCACTGCCGATCGAGGGCGGCGTGCAAGCTGCTTATCGGAGGGACATCGAAGCGGCAGAAGATGCCGATGCTCGGCGTCAAGAACTAGAAGACATGTTAGAGCAGTACCGCTCCCCCTTGCGGACCGCTGAGGCCTTCGGAGTGGAAGAAGTTATTGATCCACGCGATACAAGGCCCCTGTTATGCGATTGGGCACAATTGGCATACGAGA
>JAKUTG010000057.1:0-5151 GCA_022447905.1 Pseudomonadales bacterium
TTTATTGATGCGCTTCCCCGTGACCGTGTCAGCGATCGTCCCATCAAGAACGTTGAGGTTACCGGTAATTATCGTGTGGGCGTCTACGGAGTATTCCGTCCTAAGGAGTCTCCAGGAGGTTCTAATCTACACCAGGTCAATACCACCGAGATATATTACATAATCAGTGGCTATGCGACACTCGTTACGGGAGGTGTCATGACCGACGCGCTTCAGCAAAACGAGAACTGGGTGCGAGGGACAGCTATTGAAGATGGGGTAAGCCGTCGCGTGTTGCCTGGAGATGTCATCATTATCCCTGGTCACACTCCACATTGGTTCAGCGAATTGGAAACGGATTTAAGCTATCTGATTTTTAGACCGGATCCTGACAATCGAATACCCTTAACCGAATAACTCAGGATCCACTCCAATGTGGATATTTTGCTATGACATTGATAGCAATCAGCGCCAGTGGCGCGGCTATTGCTCAAACCCCAGCTCCTAAAGTACTACCAGTTGCTACCGACATCGCGGCAAAACAAATCACCACATTCATTGATGCACTCTCGCACAACCGTGCGAGTGATCGGTTAATACAGACCAAAAGAATCACAGGTGGCTACCGTCTTATCGACTCTGACTTTTTGACTAGCAACAAACCTAGGAAGGCTAAACAGTGCGCCTTGGCCTTTTTCCAGGCTCTTATTCAGCAGGCTGCTTGACTGTACGCAGGTAGGGTTTAATCTTGTTGAAGCCGTCAGGAAACATTTTCTCAGCCTCTTCGTCGGATACCGTTGGTACGATAATCACGTCTTCGCCCCGCTGCCAGTTAACCGGTGTTGCTACCTTATGTTTAGCAGTGAGCTGCATTGAATCCAGTACCCGCAGAATCTCATCGAAGTTTCGTCCTGTTGTCATCGGGTAAGTCAACATCAGTTTGATGGTCTTATCCGGCCCGATGATAAATACCGAACGCACAGTAGCATTGTTAGCGGCGCTCCTTCCTTCAGAAGAGCCGGGCTCATCAGCGGGTAGCATGTTGTATAACTTGGCCACCTCTAGATGACTATCTCCAATCATGGGAAAGTTCACAGCATGGCCCTGGGTTTGTTCGATGTCCTTAGCCCATTCGTTGTGATTCTCAACTGCGTCAACGCTTAACCCTATTATTTTGCAATTTCTTTCAGCAAATTCCTCTTCCAATCCAGCCATGTAACCCAATTCAGTTGTACAGACAGGCGTAAAATCTTTGGGATGTGAAAATAAAACGCCCCATTTATCACCCAGCCATTCATGAAAATTGATTTCACCGTGCGTTGTCTGCGCGTCGAAATTTGGAGCTATATCATTTATTCGTAGTGACATGCTGTCCTCCGGTAAATGCATTTAATCAAAGAGTTTGTCCGTAGACATTCCGCCTAGAAGGATTTGCAAGTTTACGCTTTAGTAAGGAGACCATCAAATTTAGCCGGATATCGCATGGTCATGTCCTCAGCCACTCGCCAATTTCGACTCCAAGAAATATATATGTTGTTACAAGGGGTATTTCGCCGATCAGTAGAGCCATTACCATTTTCTTGAAAGACATTTTTGCAATTCCAGCCACATAACAGATTACATCTGTAGGAACGAGTGGAAAAAAAGACCAACCGGCAACTATGGCAAAAGCGTATTTGCCCTGCATTTTTTCTTTTAGTGCGGCGATTTTTCCCGGGTATTTTTCCTCTAAAAATTCATCGTAATTACCAAAAGAAGGAAAACTGTATACAAGGAAAGCGCCTAACACAATTCCAGTAAAAGAAATTACAAACACTATCAGTGGCCACTGAGGGAAGGAAATAGCCCCGGCCAGTACAAACGGAGTACAGGGGATCATCAACAACGATCGCGTCAAAGAGAGGGCGATATATACAATCAACGCCATCGTACCAAAATTGTTGAGAAGCTCGGAAATGGAATCCCGGCTCAGCCAGTCTGGAAAAATCAGTAGCGATACCAACACAATGGCAACGAGGCATAACCAAACCTGGTTTAAGTTTTTGGGGAATACACTCGACATCTGTTTTTACATTCCAGCAACAGCGTTTAGACTAGCTTACTCTTATGAGCAAGCCTGTGAGCGTGTTTTTCCCAATTTCGGCCATCGAATTCAACAATTGTCATGTCTGACGGAAACTCAGCCAGGCAATTGACATTGACATCCACACCATCCGGATTCGAGCGGGGAATGTAGAACGGCTTTATACCACAGGTCCTGCAGAAGTAATGCTTTGCGACTCCAGTGTTGAAGGTATAGGTCTGAAGGCTTGATTCACCCGACAGTAGCGTGAAATTCCCCTTGGCTACAATGAGATGCAAATAACAGGTCATGCTACAAATCGAGCAGTTGCAGTTCTCTACTTCGATATGTTCAGGCGCTTCTACTTCGAACTTGACCACGCCACAGTGGCAACTTCCTTTATAAATCATTTCTTGTGGGTTTCTTACTAATTGATTGGCAACTCTATCACCAGCGCGGTTCTGTTCCAAGCGACCGGTTTTGAGATAAGATATCGAAATGCTTCAGCATCGCTTCATTGAATCCGCCAAGAAACAACCTGACAAGATGGCAATAATCGACCGCACGACTGGTCGCGATGTTACCTATGGACGCGCCCTGTTGGCTTCGTTAATCCTTGCACGCCGTTTTCAAAAATTAGAACGGGGCCGCATTGGAATTATGTTGCCTACCTCCTCCGGAGGAGCCTTGGCTATCGTAGGAGCCCTTATGGGGGGGCTTACCCCGGTAATGATTAATTATTCCACTGGCGCAGCAAAGAATTGCCAGTATGCACAGCAACAATGCGATTTCAAGGTAATCATTACTGCGCGTCCATTATTGGAAAGAGTCGGCTGTGAAGAACTTCCCGACATGGTATTCCTCGAAGACATCATGGATGAATTGAGTAATTTTGAGAAAGCAGTTGCTTTTGTTAAATCCAAACTTACTCCTACATTGCTAATACAGCTTTGCGGAAAAAAAGACTCAGATAGCGAGGCAGTTATTCTCTTTACCAGTGGCAGCGAGAAAGATCCCAAAGCAGTACAACTGACTCATAAGAACATTCTGTCCAATATAGATGCTTTTTCGGAGATGATGGATCTCTATAACATGGACAATCTTTTAGCGGTTCTCCCCTACTTCCATGTTTTTGGGCTAACAATCAATCTATGGACTCCTTTGTGCCTTGGAATGACTTCGATCACTTACGCTAACCCGTTGGAATTCAAAACCATAGTCAAGATCATTAAAGAGGACGAACCACAAATGTTGGTCGGCACCCCCTTGTTTCTCGAGGGTTATGTTAAACAATCAGAACCAGGTGATTTCGCAAGCATACAACTGGCTGCATCAGGCGCCGACAAATGCTCCGAGCGGCTGCGCGCCCTTTACCGCGAGAAACACAATCTAGAAATCTTAGAAGGTTACGGAACGACAGAGACGTCGCCAGTGATTTCAGTAAATCCGCGCGATGCAAATAAGCCAGGTAGTATCGGCGTTCCTATACCTGGAGTCGAGGTCAAGATCGAAAACTACGAAACTGGTGAAGAATGTAAACTCGGAGAGATCGGCAAGATTATAGTCAAAGGCGATGGTGTGATGAGGGGTTATCTAAATGATTTGGAAGAAACTCACTTGCGTATCAGTTCCGGCTGGTACGACACTGGAGACTTGGGCATTCTCGATGAGGAGGGGTATCTCTGGCACAAGGGTCGTTTGAAACGGTTTGTGAAGATCGGGGGCGAGATGATCTCTCTGGTCATGGTAGAAGAAGCCCTGAACGCGGCGACATCTGAAGAGATTGAGTGCTGCGCTATTGAATTGCCCGATGCCAAACGTGGTTCGCGCATTGTTGCCGCCACTACACAATCTGTAGACCCTAAAGATATAAACAAACGGCTGTCGGACGAACTACCGAATATAGCCCTCCCAAAGAAATACATTACTATCCCAGAATTCCCGCTCATGGGTAGTGGCAAAACCGATTTCCGCACATTGACTGATATGGTAAGGGACTTAGAGGAAAAGGACTGAATTCCTGCTTACAAATAGTAAGCAATATTTAAGCTAAGTTAGCTAGCGTTGATTAAGTATAGAGATGGCAGGCAACCTGACGGTCCACATCCTTAAGAACAATCAACTCGGGGGTGACTTTGTGGCAGTGATCCATCGCTTTCGGACAGCGGCTGGAGAAACGACACCCTGGAGACACATTCACAGGTGAAGGTATTTCTCCCTGTATAGTCGTAGATGGACGATTCCTCTCCAGTTGAGGGTCCGCCTCCGGGTTAGAGCCGATAAGCACCTCTGTATAGGGGTGTTTAGGGCTGAAGTATACTTCGTCGGCTTTACCTACTTCCATTAGCGATCCAAGATACATTACCGCCATGCGATCACTAACGTAACGTACCATGGATAAATCGTGAGCGATAAACAAGAGAGTTAGCCCCATTCTTTCCTTTAACTCTCCGAGCAGGTTTATTACCTGTGCTTGAACCGACACGTCCAAGGCAGAAATCGGCTCATCGCAAACCACGAACTCCGGTTCCAGTATGAGCGCGCGAGCAATGCCGATGCGCTGACGTTGTCCGCCAGAAAACTCGTGAGGATAGCGAGACATGTGATCTGCTGTTAACCCTACCTGCTCAAGCCATTCTGCTACTTTTTCCTTCAGCGAGCCCGTACTTAAATTTGTATGCAGTTTCAATCCCTCACTAATTATCTCCCCTATCGTCATCCTTGGATTTAAGGAGGAGTAAGGATCCTGGAAGATCATTTGCATTTTAGTCGCAAGCCGCTGGAAATCAGCTGGATGATATTTTTGAGGCAGGATTTCACCCCTGAACGTAACGACACCTGACGATTTCGCATGCAATCCCACCAACGTCTTACCAAATGTTGTCTTGCCAGAACCACTCTCTCCAACCAAGCCAACTATCTCTCTCTCGCCAACGGACAAACTGACATTTTCCACGGCATGAACTCGCTGATTACGACCAAGATCGAAATAGCGGGTTAGGTCAACAGCTTCAACTAGTTCAGTCATCAATCATGGTCCCTGAAATACAAATCTTCAGGCCGGCAGGTAGAGTCTTCATGATGCAGCCAGCAACAACTAGAATGACGCT
>JAKUTG010000057.1:5194-11270 GCA_022447905.1 Pseudomonadales bacterium
AAACTATTATGAGTTTATTGCACAATAATACTATCAGGATGCCCCTTTTCACAAATTTGCATGGCATATGGGCAACGGGCACAGTAGCCACAACCTCTTGGGGCAGAAAACAGATCCGGCGGACTACCTTCAATCGGTTTCAACTCGTGTTGCTTACTCGGATCGTTGGTGGGCATCGCTTCCTTCAACCCCAAGGTATAGGGGTGGGCGGACTTATAGAAAATATCGCTTACTGTCCCATGCTCAACGATTTTGCCTGCATACATTACAGCGACCTCATCAGCCATGCGTGCCACTACTCCTAAATCATGTGTGATGAGAATAATTGCCATGCCAGTTTCCCGTTGCATGTCAAGCATCAGATCAAGAATTTGGGCCTGAAACGTGACATCGAGAGCTGTAGTAGGCTCATCCGCAATAAGAATCGAAGGCTGCCAAGAAATGGCCATAGCGATCATAGCGCGTTGTAACATCCCCCCTGAAAACTCGAAAGGATATTGCTTGGCACGTTTTTCTGCCTCGGGGATTTTGCTCAGTTCTAAAAGCCGGATGGCCTCATCGAATGCCCGTCGATAGCTGTACCCTTTATGCACCTGCAATGGTTCGGCGATCTGGTCACCGATGGTCATTGTAGGGTTAAGTGAAGTCATGGGATCCTGGAAGATCATACCTAGCTCGGCCCCACGTATCTGCTTACCGTCGATCGTATTGCGTCCTAGGACTTCCCTGCCGCGCAATCGAGCAGTCCCGGATGTAATGCGCCCTGGCGGCATGGGGATCAGTCCCATCATGCTTTGCACTGTAACTGATTTACCACAACCTGATTCACCCACAATGGCCAATGTTTTCCCCTGCTCAACTTTGAAGCCAACACCACGTACTGCTTTGACTACACCCCCATACGTGTCGAACTCAACCGCCAGGTCTTTCACTTCCAAAAGAGCCGGTGATGTTTCGATAGCTATTGCGGCGTCACTCATTCTGTATTCCTCATCTTTGCATCCAGAGCATCTCTCAAGCCATCGCCAAGCAGGTTTAGCGCCAGTACAGTGATGCTAATAAACAATGAAGGGAAAATAAGTTCATGGGGCGTAGTTAACATCGTTTTGATGCCCTCATTGGACATCGAGCCCCAAGATGGAGTGGGAGGCGCCACACCCATCCCAATAAATGAAAGAAATGCTTCGATAAATATCGCATTGGGAATAGCAAATGTGATGGTAACCAATACCACTCCCAATGTGTTCGGAATCATATGTCGGAGAATTAAATAGTTAGTCTTAGCTCCCAAGAGCTGGGAGGCACTAATATACCCTTGCTCCCTAATCTGAAGTATCTGGCCGCGAACCAATCGTGCTGTAGCCGGCCACATCAATACCACCAAAGCAACCAACATAGGAAACACACCGCTTTCCCCAGGACCAACACCAAAAGCGATCTTGAACAAGATCATGAAAAGCAGGAATGGTAGCGCCACCACGAAGTCGGCAAACCGCATCATAAGTTGATCAGTTCTGCCTCCAATAAAGCCAGCCATACTCCCAAATACCACTCCGAACAAAATAAATAGAAAAGGCGCACCAACGCCAATAAACAGGGAAACTCTAGCTCCGGCCATCAAGCGCGCTAACATGTCGCGCCCAAGATAATCTGTGCCCAAGGGGTGCCAAGCCAGGTTTATCTGATCCCCCACTTTGACATCCGCGGACTCTTCCACCAATCCGCGCTCTAAGGCTTCACGCAGCGTAGTGACTCGCAGCACCTCCACTTCTATCATCTGGTAACCTTGGAGTAGTTCTCCTCGAGCTCCAAGAGGCACAACAGAGTAATAGTAACGACCAGGCCTTAGGTCGAGCCGCTCCTCAAAGAATAGAGTGTCATTATCAAAAAATTCCGCCAGTGGAATGCCATAGGCAAATTCAGGTCCAACCGGAAAAATATTACGGTAAACCCGATGCCCATTAGCACCTGGCAAGGCGTTCCATTGCAGACGAACGGCCTGAGTGGTTGCGGGTTCGCCTAGGCGCAAACCCTCGTCGATGACAAATCGATCACCGGTCCAAGGTTGATAATCGTCAACTATTAATGCTGCTCGACTGGTTCCCGGTGCCTTACTGACCTGATCGAGATCCTGGAGTGCTGGATCGAAGCACCATATATCTGTGCAGATTGTAGGCCCGACTATGGTGAAGAAGGCCAGAGCCATAACTATGTAAAGAGATGCCAGGGCCCGCTTGTTTGCCTTTAGCCGAATCCACGCATCCTGCCAGTAAGACAGGGACGGTCTGGAAATCGCTTGAACCTCCCGATGCCCGCGAAGTGGGGTAAAATCGATGGAAGAAATATCAGTCATTTTTCCAATCTCACTCGTGGGTCAATGAAGCCATAGAGTAGGTCTACGAGTATCACCATAAAGACAAGGAATGCCCCGTAGAACACGGTAGTGCCCATGATCACGGTGTAATCCAGTTGTTGCACCGCCTGCACAAAGTAGCGCCCCAGCCCAGGGATGGCAAAAACCAGCTCGACGACAAAGCCGCCGGTAGTGATAGCGGCAATGGAAGGCCCCAACACGGTGATAACGGGAAGGATGGCGTTACGAAGCTGATGTTTGGTGAATATTCGTGCCGGCGGTACACCCTTGGCCTTGGCCGTCCTGACGAAGTCGGAATTGACAACCTCCAACATAGACGATCGCATCAGCCGCGTGAGGTAGGCCATCGTTCCCAACCCCAATACCAAGGCTGGCACCAACATATGTAAGATAGTACCCCACCCTGCTACTGGCAAAATTGTCGCACCGACGGCACTATTGAGAGTTACCAAGGTCAACTGGCTAAGGGCAGCTATCACAAAGCTGGGTACCGAAATACCCAGTATCACCAATAACATTATGATGTAGTCAGGTAACCGATTACGATAGATCGCGGTTAAGGCCCCGAATAAGATTCCACCGGCGGCTGCGAATACAACAGCCAGGACACCTAGAATTGCGGATATTGGAAAGTGCTCGCGAATGATGTCATTGACCTCGCGATTTTCCTGGGTAAAAGAAATGCCGAAATCACCTTGCACCAGATTGCCCAAATAAATCAAATATTGAGTGCCAATGGGTTGGTCGAGGCCGTACTTGGCTTCCAGATTTATACGAATAGCTTCGCTAACGGCGCGATCATTTAAAAGCGGGTCGCCCGGCACGTTGTGCATGGCGAAAAATGTGGCAGTAGCGATGAACCAGACAGTCACAATGCCTTGGAGCAATCGCTTTAATACATAAACCCACATAGAGAATTAGATGGTTGCCACTGTGCTTGGATTATTTTGGTTCTAATCTTCAGTTGTGTCGATGAAGGCGTAGCTGTAATCGACATCAGGGCCAACAGAACGACGCTTGAATCCCTTCAATCGGGGATCTACAACGAAAGATATACCGCGCTCATACATTGGAATGATCACTACATCTTCGTGGATGAGTTGCTGAATATCGCCGAAGGCATCCATGCGCTTCTCAGGGTCAAGCTCTGACCGTCCAATACTGACCAGACGATCCATCTCCTCACTTCGATAATGACCGCGGTTATTCAGATTCCAAGAAGCGAACAGATCACCAAACGTGAGCGCGTCGAAATAGTCTGGTCCCCAACCAGCCATAACGATATCGAACTCGCCAGAAGTCATCTTGGCGAGACGCTGCTTAAAAATCTGGGCATCAATACGCAACTCTAGCCCGAGATTCTGTTTATAGAGCTCCTGGTAATACTCACCCGCAAGTAATGAAAGGGGAGAGTCTCCGCTTAACAATATAATTGGCGGGAACTCTTCGAGCCCTAATTCTTGCCGCGCCAACTCTAGATGCTCACGGGCTCTCTCTACATCTATTTTATGTTCTGGCGCTGGATATTCTTTTCGAAACGCCTCCTTAATACCCTGTATCCATACCGGAAAAAGGCTCTGCGCGGGCAAATAGCTCGCCTCCTTCAATACCTTGTAGACCAGCTCCGAAGGATCCTGGGCCAATTGCAACGCCCTTCGAAAGTTCCAATTACCTGTTATGCGGTTTTCCCGATGATTAAATTCGAGGAAGAATACCGAGCCATCCATGAAACGGTCGATCTGCCAACGTTGTTCCATCGCCGTGGGTAACATAGGTGCAATCAAGCTGGTTTCGACAATCTGTCCATCCTTGAAGAGATTCAGTTTTGCATTCACGTCATGGGTTATGTACGCAGTTACAATTTCATCTAGAAATCCTTTCTGGTCATTCCAATAGTACGGATTCTTTTTCCATAACATAGAAGAACCATGTATCCATTCTGTTACTACATAGGGTCCGTTAGAAAGCAACATGTCCGCATCGGCGCCATAGCGACCATTCGTGCTCTCAAAGAAATCTTCACGTAGGGGGTAGTACGTATTGAATGCAACCAACTTATCAAAATAAGGGGTCGACCTTTCGAACTCGACTTCTAGCACACGATCAGACAATGCACGAACACCTATCATCTCTTTGGGCAAGTCGCCACGATTCACTAATTCAGCATTTTTTATCGGGTAAAGAATAAAGGAATATTCGGAGGCGGTTGCAGGGTCCAGTACACGTCTCCAGGCAAACTCGAAGTCATATGCTGTAACTGGTTGCCCATCGCTCCACTTGGCGCCTTCCCGAATCCAGAAAGTTGCTCCGTCATCTCTTATCTCCCAACGTTCAGCGACGCCAGGAGTAAGTTGGTCATTGTCATCATAGGCAATGAGACCTTCCATTGCATGAGCGAGCACAATAAAACTCACAGCATCAGTGCTACGTGTGGAATCTAGTTGTGGCGGCTCTTCCGTTAATACGATAGTAATGCTGTTGCGTTCTATATTGATAGCACCGCCACTCACACTGCCCCCTGAACTCCCCGCGGCAACCGACAGCACATAGATAAGAACCGACAGTCCGAACAAGGCATAGAGAGCGTAAAGGCCGAGTTGTTTTCCTGCAGAGGTAGCAAAATTGCTGTCAGTATCCATGGTCGTGCCGGGTTCTGTACTGCTCGCGTCTTGCATGACGTCCTCCTTTAGTCGGGCTGAGAATACCCTAGCGCCAAAGGCGCGACAAGTAAGGAAACTGCCTATCTCACACCGATAAGTAAGCTGAAAAACCCTGATGAAATTGAATTGAGCTGGTTCACAGACAGAATCAATTCCTCAGATCCAACAGAAACGCGACTAATAAGCTAAGCGAACATAGTTGTTGCAGCAATAAACAGCGAGGCAAGCAGCATGAACACGGTGGGCAGGAAGCTAAGGATAAACCCTATAGCGCGAGACTCGGGATTGGCAACATAGCCGCGCAGATAGAGCAATCTGCCTAAGAGATACACAACGCCTGCGCTTGCGGCAATTACCGGATTTCCAACATAAGCATACAAAAAAATAGCCGGAAGAAAAGCTACCAATTGCTCTAGCGTATTCTGGTGAACGCGCCAATATCGTTCAAAAATAGGATCACCACTGCAAGCAGGCGCAGGTACATTATATTTTCCCCTTGCTCGCCCGACCAGCATTCCAAATACGATGTACTGTACCAACGCGAGAATTACTACAACAATTACAAAACCCATAATTTTCCCCTGTTAATTACCCAAATTTAGATTCGAATGGTTACTATCGTTCTTTCACCGCTGAAGATTCTATTATTTGTTAAAGGTATGTAGTAGTAGTTTTTTGCAATGCCACTTCGCGTATAATCTCGAGTTCGTCTGCCCAACACCCAATTAACCGGGTCACCTTAGTTAGTAAGCGGATAAAGCGATGGCTAATAAGAAAACCGACAGTTTTAATTTCGAACAAGCTCTGGAAAACCTCGAAGAGTTGGTAACAGCAATGGAAGAGGGAGAGCTCAGTCTGGAGGAATCATTGCAAGCATTTGAAAAGGGCATAAAACTCACACGCGAATGCCAATCTGCGCTTAAAAAAGCTGAGCAAAAAGTTCAGGTGCTCATTAATGAGGACGGTGATACAGAAGAATTTGAAACTAAAGAAGATAACGACTAGCCCCCACCCGTGATTTCGCCTACCTCTCAACTTCTGG
>JAKUTG010000058.1:0-10956 GCA_022447905.1 Pseudomonadales bacterium
TTAGACCTTGCCAGTAAATAGCATTCGGCTATTTATGGGTTTTTCGCCTAAATGTACAGCTAATGCATGCCGTAACAAACGTTTTGCCGATTTCGCCGCCGCTTCGTCTCGTAGGTCAAATTCCCGCAGGGCAATCAAGTGTTGACCCGAAAAATAGTGGGGGCTTTCCTCCAGCCTTGGATTTGTTTCACTGAGCTCAAAGCCCATATCAGGAGTGAACCGGTAATTACTTTTTGGGTCTATAGCTCGATGACTGCGAAAGTCTTCTTCGAGATTGATCGCATAACCCAGCTCGGCCAGCAAATTCAATTCGAAGCGACGCAACACTGCCTCAATTTCTTTGCTACCTTGCAAATTAATCAGTGTTTCCTGATAATTTTTGTAAAGCGCCGTATGCTCTTGATAATTATATAGTAGACGAACGAGCAGTTCATTCACGTAGAGACCGCTGAACAAGCGCTCTCTTTCCAAGACAATAGCCGACAGGCCGGTTTCGACACCGTTTATGGTTTTAACCTCACCTCGGCCGCTGAAGGATATCAAAAGCGGGTGAAACGGCTGTAACAGCGATCGATACTTAGATCTCTCCCGTCTTGCTCCTTTGGCCACAGCTTTTACTCGCCCATAATTGTAAGTGAAAAAGTCCACCAACAAACTGGTATTCTGAAAGGGAGCCCTGTGCAATAAGTAGGCTGGTTGCAGGAGAATTCGGGTTTCCATAATGCTCAGGTAATTAGATAAAAACTACGGGCAAGTCAACGCGACTCAATATAACCCAGACTTTGAAGGGCTCTCTTATCATCCGCCCAACCTGATTTTACTTTAACCCAAAGATTTAACATCACCTTGGTTTCGAATGCACGCTCCATATCTTCCCGTGCAGCTGAACCAATACGCTTCAAGCGTTCGCCGTCTTTTCCAACAAGAATTTTTTTCTGCCCTTTCTTATCAACTAGAATCAATCCATAAATATTGAGAGTGTTGCCTTCTTGTTTGAATTTCTCTATTTCGACAGTAGCTTCATAGGGTACCTCATCACCGAGTTGACGAGTGACTTTTTCGCGAATGAGCTCGGCAGCCAGAAAGCGGTTACTGCGATCCGTTACCTGATCGTGTGGAAATAAGAAAGTCCCCTCCGGAAGATATTGCTTAACCAGCCCTTTAAGTTCCGTCAAGTTATGCCCACCAAGAGCCGAAATTGGAATAATCTCAGCAAAGTTTCCCCTGGCAACTAATTTTGCGATGTGGGGCAATAGACTCCCCTTATCCTTCACTAAATCAACCTTATTAATCACCAGCAAAATGGGTACTTTGGCTTTTTGTAAAGCCTCAAGTACCGCTTTATCTTCGACATTGAATGTCAACCTTTCTACAAGAAACAGAATAATATCCACATCGTTAATTACTCTGATAACTGTGTCGTTCATTAATCTATTCAGGGTCTTATTAAAGTCTAAATGAAGTCCAGGTGTATCTACGAAGATGCACTGGCAATTCCCATTACTGGTGATACCGAGAATACGATGTCTGGTTGTCTGGGGTTTGCGGGAAGTAATGCTAATTTTCTGTTGCAACAAATGATTCAGGAGAGTGGATTTGCCGACATTGGGTCTCCCAACAATTGCGACATAACCACAGCGTTCTCGAATATGCGGTGCCTGACCCATTTCACTCAATTTGTTTCTCCTAGCTCAATCAAAATCTTTCTAGCTGCTTCCTGTTCGGCGCTCCGTATACTGTTGCCTTCACCTTGCTGCGGCTCATCCAGATTTTCCACGCGACATTCTACGAGAAAACTCTGCTGATGGTCTTTACCCGTAACATCAACGACCCGGTATTGCGGTAGACGAAGACCCTGTGCCTGCATTATTTCCTGCAAATAGGTCTTAGCATCCTTTTGAGTTCCGACAGGACTAATGCCATCAATTTTATTCTGACACCAACTTATGATTAGTTGTTTACAAGCCGTTAATCCTCCATCAAAGTAGATCGCTGCTATGATTGCTTCCACAGAATCCGCCAAAATCGATTCTCTTTCTCTGCCCCCACTTTTTAGTTCCCCGTCTCCCAGCAACAGAAATTCGCTCAGGTTAAGGTCAAGAGCAATCTCCACTAAGGCCGACTTGTTGACCATACTTGCGCGAAGTCGACTTAACTCACCTTCGGAAGCTTCGGGAAAGTGCTCGAAAAGAAATTCGGCCACAAGAAAACCCAATAATGAATCGCCTAGAAACTCTAGACGTTCGTTATTGAGTTTATTAGCACTTCGATGGGTTAACGCGTGCCTAGCTAACTTCAAGTCGTTGAATTGGTAATTGATAGCTTGTTGCAGTTTGTCGAAATCAATCGTCATCTAGTTTATAAGTTGATTTCTAGAAAAAGTTGGAAGGTGCAGCCCTGGTTCCTTATGCATCCACACTGCCACTGCCTTGCCAACGACATCTTCATTGGGAACTGTCCCCCACACTCGACTATCGCTACTGTTATCCCGATTATCGCCCATCATGAAATAGTGTCCATTCGGGATGACCCAAGTGGTGCGCGCTCGTTGCCGACCAACTGCATCTATGTTTTGGGTAGAGTGCTCAACTCCGTTTATAGTTTCTCTGTACAGTACCCCGGGTAAATCACCAATGCTGGTCTCGACCATAATGGATTCAACGTAATCCTTGCTAATCAATTCTCCGTTAATATACAGATTCTTGTCTTCATAGCGCACCGTGTCACTGGGAAGTCCAATCACTCGCTTTATGTAGTACTTGTTCTCATGGGGTGGAATGAATACGATAACTTCACCACGGTCTGGATCTTCCACTCCTAAGATTTTTGTCCCGATTATTGGCAAGCGCACACCGTAGGCATACTTATTGACCAGAATAAAGTCACCCACCTCTAGGGTTGGGATCATCGAACCAGTCGGAATTTGGAAAGGTTCGATTAGGAACGACCGCAAAATCAGCACAATTACCAATACCGGAAAGAAAGACTTGGCATATTCGATGGCCAAAGGTTCCTTTAAAATTTCCTCGACAGCTGTCGCTACTTCTTCCTCTTTACGACCTTTGGCCTGAGTTCGCTTGTAATTTTCAACGGCCGTAAGTCGTGCTTTCTTAATGAGCAAGCTATCAATCAACCAAAGCGCTCCGCAGAAGGCCACCAAAGAAACCAGAACTATAGAAAAATCAATGTCCATTACGTTTAATTGTCCACTTTCAATACCGCTAAAAATGCTTCTTGCGGCACTTCGACATTACCCACTTTTTTCATGCGTTTCTTACCCGCCTTTTGCTTTTCAAGCAATTTCTTTTTGCGAGTTACGTCACCGCCATAACATTTTGCAGTCACATTTTTTCTGAGCGCCTTGACCGTTTGCCTAGAAATTATCTGTCCTCCGATAGCAGCTTGGATCGCGACATCGAAAAGCTGGCGCGGAATCAATTCCTTTATTTTCTCGACAAGCTGTCGTCCTTTGGACTGGGCGTGATCACGGTGCACAATTAAAGCCAATGCATCTACTTTATCGCCATTAATAAGAATATCTAAACGTACCAAATTGGACTTCTCAAAACGGGTAAAATGATAGTCCAGTGAAGCATATCCGCGGCTTACTGATTTCAAACGGTCGAAAAAATCCAAGACTACTTCGTTCATTGGCAACTCATAATTCAAAGAAACTTGATTTCCGATGAATTGCATATCTTTTTGGATGCCACGCCTCTCCACGCAGAGGCTAATCACATTTCCCAAGTATTCCTGGGGAACCAGTATATTAGCCGTCACGATAGGCTCACACATTTGTTGAATAGAATTAATGGGGGGTAATCGAGCTGGGCTGTCCACCATCACCACCTCACCATTTATTAACTCGATTTCATAAACTACCGTCGGCGCAGTAGTAATCAAAACCAATCCATATTCCCGTTCCAATCGTTCCTGGATTATCTCCAAATGCAGCATACCGAGAAATCCGCAACGAAACCCAAAACCCAGCGCATCAGAATTTTCGGGCTCATAGAATAGTGACGCATCATTTAATGTTAGTTTTGACAAGGCGTTACGAAAACTTTCGAAATCATCGGACGAAATCGGGAACAAGCCAGCATACACTTGGGGTTGAATTTTACGAAAACCACTGAGGGATTCTATTTCCGGAGTACTAGCCAATGTAATAGTGTCTCCCACTGGAGCACCGTGAATATCCTTGATGCCCGCCACCACAAATCCAACTTCTCCGGCAACCAATTCATGCGTTTCGTTTTTCTTAGGTGTGGACACGCCTACACTATCGACAATGTGAGACTTCCCGATGGACTTAGCGATTATCTTGTCGTTTTTTTTCAATTTACCGTTCACTACTCGAACCAGTGACACTACGCCAAGGTAGTTATCAAACCAAGAATCGATAATAAGTGCCTGTAATGCTTCCTCTCTATTGCCGACCGGTGGCGGAAACTTGGCAATAATTTCCTCCAGTAGCTCTTCAACACCCATCCCGGTCTTGGCGCTAACACAAACCGCGTCCGAAGCATCGATACCAATGATTTCCTCAATTTCTATGCGCACACGATCCGGTTCGGCCTGCGGTAAATCCATTTTGTTCAATACCGGAATTACTTCCAATCCCTGTTCGATTGCCGTGTAACAAGTGGCTACGGATTGGGCTTCCACTCCCTGCCCAGAATCGACCACGAGCAACGCACCTTCACAAGCCGCGAGCGACCGTGATACTTCGTAAGTGAAGTCGACGTGCCCTGGGGTATCAATAAAGTTTAACTGGTAACGATCACCGTCCTTAGCTTCGTAATGTAAAGTGACACTTTGCGCTTTAATGGTAATACCACGTTCTCGCTCGATATCAAGGGTGTCTAGAATCTGATCATCCATCTCGCGCTCGCTCAATCCGCCGCAGAGCTCGATAAAGCGGTCCGCCAGAGTAGATTTACCATGATCAATGTGCGCAATTATAGAAAAATTGCGAATGTGGCTTAAAGCAGTCACGAATTCATTCGATACGCAAAAAAGGGAGATAGGCCGGCTAAAACAGGGCGTCAAGTCTACAATATTCTGATAGCAGTGTCAGGAACTGATGGCTTGCGGGGAGAAACATTGCTGAATATTGGCTAATTTAAACATGACTGGAGAAATAACCGAGCTCTGGAAAACCAAACTCACGCATACATGGAAGAACTTAATGGTATCCCCTCCCGGACTTAACTGAACAATCGCGTAAGGAATTATTACTAGAGCAACCCGCGTATCAAATCAAGGTGAGAGTTCCAGCGCCATAGTAGTTCCTTGCCCTTCCCGGATTATGCGAATCGGGATGAATCCTGATTCCGGCAAATTGTTTGCCCCACTGGAGAACTCAGTCGATGAAGAGATTTCCTGCCGATTGATGGCAACGACCACATCCCCTACTAAAAGCCCAGCATCTCTGCCTGGCCCTTCATTTAACTCTGCTATACGTACCCCTTTTATACCGGCAACTTGGCGTGTCTCCTCACTGAGTTCAGTGACTCGAAATCCAAGTGGATTACTACGATCTTTGGTGATTTCGGGTTGAGTAGCAGCCACGGTATTAGTTGGAGAGCTACCAAGCACTACCGTATGAGTCAGGCGCTCACCATTACGATAAAGCGTAATTTCCGCTTCCGTTCCTGGCCGATATTGACCGACGTAAAATGGCAGGTCAGTGAAATATTCAATGTCGTGCCCATTAAACTCGAGAATAATGTCTTCGTTGCGTATCCCGCTCCTCTCTGCAGGGCTGGCTGGTTGCACCTCATCTACAAAGGCACCACGAGGCCGCTCCAAATCGAAGATCTGAGAAAGTGCATGATCCACTTCACGCATTCGAACTCCCAACAGCCCGCGTTCAACACGTCCAGAATCCTTAAGCTGGGAGACTACGTTGAGTGCAACATTGCTAGGTATGGAAAACGAAATTCCGTTCGAACCACCCGTACTACTCAAGATCTGCGAATTTATTCCAACCACTTCACCCTCAAGGTTAAACAAAGGTCCCCCGGAATTTCCTTGGTTTATCGCTACGTCCGTTTGAATGAATGACATATAATTATAGGTTGATCGCCCCGGCATAGAGCGACCCTTGGCACTGACGATTCCAGCCGCGGCCGAGAACTCAAGCCCAAATGGTGAGCCTATCGCCAATACCCACTCTCCTACCCGCAGTCGATCGGAGTCACCGAATTTAACACGCGGCAAATTGTTCGCACCAATTTTTAAAAGCGCCAGATCAGATGGCTCATCCAATCCAATGATTTCCGCATCAAACACTCGCCGATCGTTCAGCGTAACACGTATTTCATCGGCTGCCGCTACTACGTGGTTGTTTGTAATAATGTATCCATCTGCAGAAATAATAAACCCGGACCCAACAGCGCCTCGCTGACGAAGCTCAGGAATGTTTTCTGGATTCAACTCCGGCTCCTGGCCGGGATTCAAACGGCGAAGCAACTCGTCTAGTTCACGATCTTCCACTGGTGAACGAGATTCAACCTGCCGCGACGTCGCAATTTCGACAATCGTGGGCGCATTAATTTCGACCAGTTCAGCAAAATCAGGTAGCTCTTGAGCATTTGTAATAGGCCCCAATAGACCGCAAACCACAAATGTAAGCAAAGCATTTCTCAGTTGACGATTACACGTTTGTATTAATAGTTTCATCGGGTTCTATCGATTCCTGGTAATCAATCCGGTTCCCGTAACATATATCCGAGCTGAGCGGGATCACTACGAGAAACACTACTTTAGCACAATACTCTGAAGGCAAATAGCAGGGAACGGGGCGCTATCACTAACCGGCAACACCTTTATTTACCGCACGTATCTCTTACTAGTAGTAAGGAAACTAATGATAAATAACCAGTTTTAGTTAAATGATCAGGGTTTGGCTTGAAGTTCATTAACCAAGCGATAAAGGGGTGAGTCCTGAATTGGCTCAACTCGAACCGGCTTATCTTCGTCAAAGGACATACTCTCGATATATTCCAGCAAGCGTTGTTGGGCTTCTGGGTCCACTTCAAAACTCACGGATTCTGCCACTAGGGATGCATTTGGCTGGAGTGCGTCTTGCTCAAGGGAAGAATACTCCTGTTCCACCAGCGAAGGACTAACTGGGTTATTGAAACTGCCTTGAAATGCAAAGACGAATATAACGGCGACCGAGGCTGCTATAGCAAGCTTGGAGAAGGTCTGTTGCCAGCCAGAGAATGAATTTCCTCGCACCGACAATGCGGGTTCATTCTGGATTTGCTGCTGAACACGCGCAGCTAGACCGGAATCCACAGGTGTGGCTGGATCATGCATTACGACTGCGCCAGACAATAGCGCTCCCAGGTTTCCGCAAGTTCCGGGTTGCTCTCAATAGATTTCAACAGACGACGCAGCTCCAAGTCATCTGCTTCATTATCTAGCAAAGCGGATAAAGATTCCTTTTCAAACTGGCTCATTCTATGCCCCTATACTCCTGTGTTAGTCGCTTGATTCTTATTCTTGTTTGGTTATTTACGCGGCCTGTATCAAGTAATTCTGACAGCTGGATTTGAATTCAGTTCCCGCCTTTTTTATAGCAATTCCCTAATCTTTTTATCGACCGCTTCCCTGGCTCTGAAAATACGAGACCTCACAGTTCCAACCGGACAATCCATGACTTTCGTAATATCTTCATAACTTAATCCTGAAAATTCCCTTAGTGTGAAAGCGGTACGCAAATCTTCCGGCAAATCCTGTATTGCTGCATCAATAGCCTGTTTCAGCTTATCCGTAGCCAAGCTAGCTTCAGGATTCTCGATTTCCCTGAGAACTGACCCGATTTCACTGGCTTCGGCCTCGGTTACTTCAAGGTCACTAGTCGGCGGGCGGCGTTTTCTTGAAACTAAGTGATTCTTTGCCGTATTCACAGCGATCCGGTATAGCCAAGTATAAAACGCGCTATCGCCACGAAATAGCGGCAAGGCTCTGTAAGCCTTGATGAACGCTTCTTGGCATACATCTTCCACTTCTTGTGGATCCCGGATAAAACGACCTATCAAGGCTACCATACGGTGTTGATAGCGAAGCACTAGCAAATTGAATGCGTTCTTGTTGCCACTCAATACCTTATCAACTAATTGCTGATCAGTGCCTTCCGCCATTTGCTCCAACCTTTAATTGTCTCAGTGATTCCAAATTTGTAGAGGCTTGTTTAACCCATCACCAAGAACAAATGCAAACCCAGCGATAGACAATACACTAGTGTAAAAGTTCACAGAACCCTTGAGGAATACCCGTACAATTATTACAGTTCAGGGAAACTCAGGTTAAATTAGGGGATCGTTACGCAAATCTCAGGATATCGCCCTCTTGAATCGCTTCCCGATTTCGTGCAATCCCTGCAGTTCCTGCTCAACAAAGTCCTGTTATTGTTTAAAATATTATGATTTCAATTAATTGCCAGCAGCATCTATGACAACCGATGCCTCTAACATTGCCTGGGAAACCGACATCCTAATTATTGGTAGTGGTGCCGCCGGTCTCACTTTGGCACTCCGTAGCGCTCCTTTCGCCCAAGTTATGGTTCTCAGTAAGGGCGACCTGAAAGAAGGCGCCACTTTTTATGCTCAGGGAGGAATTGCTGCCGTACTCGATTCAGAAGACAGTATTGAATCCCATCTGGAGGACACCATAACAGCTGGTGTGGGGCTGTGTCATCGAGACATCGTCCAGTATATAGTGAATAACAGTGCCGAAGCGGTGGCTTGGCTAGTCGCACAAGGTGTGCCATTTACCACCGAGCAAGCACGCAACAGCAATGATGTATCCATTAGCACCGAAACCTCCGAACTCAGTTCTCTGCATTTAACCCAGGAAGGCGGCCACTCTCACCGACGCATAATTCATGCTACAGATGCAACCGGTAAGGCGGTATTTGAAACACTTCAGAAACGCGCCCAGGCCCATGCGAACATAAAATTACTAGAAGGCTATACTGCTGTCGATTTAGTGACACAAACGTCAATGAACAAGTCAGAAAGTGTTTGCGTAGGCGCTTATCTCCTCGAGCAGAAAACCGGACGAGTGGTTACCATACGGGCCAAGTTCGTGGTATTGGCCACTGGTGGAGCAAGCAAAGCTTATCTCTTTACTACTAATCCGGATGGGGCTAGTGGTGATGGTATCGCAATGGCCTGGCGCGCAGGTTGTCGGATAGCCAACATGGAGTTTAACCAGTTTCATCCAACCTGCCTGTATCATCCTCACGCTAAGTCGTTTTTGATTACCGAGGCCCTGCGAGGAGAGGGAGCTAAACTGGAATTGCCAGATGGCACTCGGTTTATGCCAAAATTTGATGCGCGGGAAGAGTTGGCGCCTCGAGACGTAGTCGCACGCGCAATCGACTATGAAATGAAACGCCTGGGTTGTGATTGTTTATATCTAAGCATTATCCATAAACCAGCTGATTTCGTAAAAGACCATTTCCCTAGCATCTATTCGCGCTGCCTGGATTTTGGGATAGATATAACCACCGACCGTATCCCAGTAGTACCTGCTGCCCATTACACCTGTGGTGGTGTTGTTATCAACGAACGAGGCGAAACTGATATTCGCAATCTTTATGCAATCGGTGAAACCAGTTTCAGTGGGCTGCATGGAGCTAATCGTATGGCAAGTAATTCCCTGCTGGAGTGCTTCGTTGTTGCTTTCGGTGCCGCCCAAAGCATTACCGAAAAAACAGAGAATACCGAGTTGGTTCTCAAGATAGCTCCTTGGGACGAAGGTAAGGTAACGGAATCAGCGGACGAAATACTTGTTTCCCATAACTGGGAAGAGATACGACGCCTAATGTGGGATTTTGTAGGCATTGTTCGGAATAACAAGCGTCTGAACCGCGCTGATCGTCGTATTAAACTATTACGAGAAGAAATACGTGAACACTATATTAAGCACAAGATCTCCAACGATAATTTGGAGCTCAGAAACTTGGCCCTGGTTTCCGAATTGATCATCACAAGCGCTCTGAAACGCAAAGAAAGTCGTGGTCTTCATTTTACCCAGGACTATCCGCAAACCGATAAGGTTGCAAAAGACACGATCCTAGTCCCAAAGCATAAGCCAGTTCTCAATAGCAGATGACTCGAAACCAAGATATCCATCCAGAAAGGCATTTCCTTCTACCAAGCGAGCCAAATTAGCAATTCATCGAAATTCGCGTGTTCAGCTAGAGCCCAACGGCACAAATTCCCAATCCAAGGATAATTTGCCCATTTAGTGAAAACAGTTTAGTTGGCCTTCTTATTGTGGATTAGTATTTTTTTAATTAAGGTCTTGAAGCGCACGTCAGTAGGCACTTCTCGGCCCATTAGCCAGATTGACAGGACGTGGTCTTCGTGCTCGAGAAATTCCTTATATAACATTTGATCTTGGAGATTAAGGGTCTCGAAAATTTGGGTAGCGAAGGGTACTAACAATAGATCCAGCTCGAGCATACCTCGCCGGCTGCGCCAAAATATTTTTTGCTTATCGAATTCCTGCATATAATAGACCAATATTAAAGGATGAATCCGCTTCTCCAATCAGGCATTATGCGAAAATTAAGTTCCGGTTGCGACCTTCTATTCAAACCATCCACCCCAGTCACTATTTGAGAAATGAGCATGCAAGTTGTCGATCTATCCCACTACCAATTCGTAAAAGTCAGTGGCCCAGATACAATCCAGTTTCTGCAGGGTCAGCTAAGTTGCAATATGGAAAATCTTAGCGAAACACAGAGCCTTGGCGGCGCGCTCTTTAAGCTAAAAGGGCGGATAATTGCGGACTTTCGTGTGCTTTTACTAGGTGATGCCTGTTACTTGCAAACCCAGTCCAACATGGCTGAAATTATTATTTCGACATTAGCCAGATACGCAGTGTTTTCTAAAGTCAAGCTAGAAGTGCCCGAGCCTCCACTGGTAGTAC
>JAKUTG010000059.1:0-10850 GCA_022447905.1 Pseudomonadales bacterium
GCACATACTTAGTGCTTTTTTTGTTGAAGTTTCTACTCAGCTCCAGTAAATTCGAGCGTTGCGGTGCTATCACTGCTGGCATACATTTTGCTCTTCCCTATGCACTCAAGGCAAGCTTCACAATTAAGTAAATCTATGGAGAGCGGCAACCCTTGAAAATGTGGCAAGAACTTGTGCCCCAACGCGCGTATAAAGCGCACAGCAGATTCGGCCTTTATGACTTTTAGGCGAGACTGTAAATTTATATGAGATCATAAGTCATTAATATCAAGAAGTCGAAAATCTATTAGGAGAAAGATAACAAATGAAATCAAAGTTGGAATACATCTGGTTGGACGGCTATGAGCCAACCCAAAGTTTACGCAGCAAGACTCTAGTGAAATCGGATTTTGGGGGCACTCTGGAAGATTGCCCTGAATGGTCATTCGACGGCAGTTCCACTGAGCAGGCGACGGGCGAAGACTCTGACTTGCTCCTGAAACCCGTTGCAATCTACCCCGATCTGGAACGGGGTAATGCCTACTTGGTCATGACAGAAGTTTTGAACGCTGATGGCTCTCCTCACAAGTCGAATGGTCGTGCTACGATCGATGAGGACGATGATGATTTCTGGTTTGGTTTCGAACAGGAATATTTTCTCTGGGACGTCAAGACCAATAAACCTCCGGGCTTCCCCGCTAGTGGCTTTCCTGGACCCCAAGGCCCCTACTACTGTTCGGTAGGAGCGTTCAATGCCCACGGCCGTGACTGCGTCGAAGAGCACCTAGATTTGTGCCTCGAGGCAGGTATAAATCTTGAAGGTATAAATGCCGAAGTAGCGGCTGGCCAATGGGAATTCCAGGTATTCGCCAAGGGAGCCAAGCGAGCCGGAGATGAGACCTGGATGACGCGCTACCTGTTAGAGAGGACTGCCGAAGGTTATGGCCTAGCTATTAACTGGGATCCCAAACCGTTGGGTCGCGATCTCGACTGGAATGGTTCCGGTATGCACGCAAACTTTTCAAACGGTGTTATGCGCGAAGTCGGCGACGAAGCAATATTCATCAAGATCTGTGAAGCATTCAGTAAAAACATAGATCGTCACATTAGTGTTTATGGTGCTGGAAACGAGAACCGCCTGACAGGCCTGCATGAAACCCAGGCCATTGATCAATTTAGCTATGCTGTAGCGGATCGTGGTGCCTCTATCCGAATCCCGGTAGCCACTGTGCAGGGTGGTTGGAAAGGTCGGCTAGAAGACCGTCGAACCGCTTCTAATGCTGATCCTTACAAAGTGGCAGCAGCAATTATAAAGACTACCAAAGAAGGTCTGGCTGGCTAGACTATTAGCTTACGTGGGAAAAAGCCCGGGCTCTCCCGGGCTTTTTGTCTGGGAAATCCACTGCTTCAGAGTTAATTGCGCAACGCACTGTTTTGGTGCATACTTGTCTTCCCTTATTCTATCGGAATGCCGCCAAAGGCTAGAATACCGTGGGATACCGTTCACCGGCCGGATTTTTAATACATTAAGTTGGTTTGCTTGTCGCGCACCAAGGTCTGAGCAAAAAACGAAAGCCAGTACTAAGCGCATGAGACCACCCCTCTCTCAGACCTGAACTATGATGTAACCAGTTTGAGCAAAAGGAGAAATATCAGTAGAGTGCCCCTGGATAGCGTACATAAAAGGTTGCTTGACCAACTGAAAACAGGGGTTGTGCTGTTAGATAACAAGCTCCGGCTTCTGTACATAAACGTAGCGGCTGAGTCCCTGCTTGATGTCAGCGATAGCAAGGCTAACCAATTATTTATTGGTGACGTAATTTTCAACGCAGAGGAAGATATACTGGAAATTCAAACGGCCCTTGTTAACAACGCGAGCTTCACCAAGCATAGGGCAGAATTGCAGGTCATGCACGACAAGATTATTTTTGTGGACTACACCATTAATCCTTTTGAGGAGAATGGTGAAACCCAAGCACTGCTAGAGCTGAACTCGGTTGCACATTCCCACAGAATCAACCGCGAAGAATCTTTGCATTCAGCCCATGTTACTACTCGTGAATTGGTTCGCGGCCTAGCTCACGAAATTAAGAATCCACTCGGTGGCATACGCGGAGCCGCCCAATTGCTCGCCCAGGAAAACAAGGATGTCGAGTTAGCTGATTATACCAACATCATTATCGAAGAGGCCGATCGACTACATAACCTTGTGGACCGTCTAGTGGGATCTCGCAAACCACTGGACTTAAAGGATACTAATATTCATGAGGTGCTAGACCGAGTCCGCAACCTCGTGGAAGCAGAAGTCAGCGGTCATGGAATCAATCTTCAGTACGATTACGATCCCAGCATACCCACCGTGCTCGCCGACCCAGAGCAACTTATTCAGGCGATGCTTAACATTGTGCGTAATGCGATGCAGTCACTAAATAGCCCAGATATCGATCATCAATTAGGCGAGATCATGCTCAGAACACGCGTGCTGCGTAACGTAACAATCGCCACAAATTTTTACCGTTTGGCGGCTAGCATCGAAGTTATAGATAACGGACCTGGCATTCCAGAAAATATGATTGATACAATTTTCTATCCTATGATCAGTAGCCGTCCTGAAGGAACAGGCCTCGGATTACCAATCACTCACGGCATTATCAATCAGCATAAGGGTATGATTGAATGTGGGAGCAAACTAGGGGAAACAAAATTCACAGTGGTACTGCCGATTTCAGAATCAAAGAATTAGCGGCTTTAATAAAGACACAAGATAAATACTGGTGCTTGACAATGAGTACACATAATTCGGTCTGGATAGTCGATGACGACCGATCTATTCGCTGGGTGCTCGAGAAGTCTCTCGGCAAAACTGGCATGAACACAGTGAGTTTCGAAAACGGTGATGATTTGTTGCATCGCCTGGCACACGAGTCACCGGACGCCATCATCAGTGACATCCGAATGCCAGGCATAAGCGGGCTCGACCTCCTGTCAACCATCCAGAAGAGTCATCCCAACTTACCGATCATTATCATGACAGCACACTCGGACCTCGACAGCACAGTGTCTTCCTATAACCTCGGTGCGTTCGAATACCTGCCAAAACCTTTCGATATCGAAGAAGCTGTGGCCATGACAAAACGCGCGCTGGACCACGCGCGCGCGCGCAATACGGATAGCACTAAAAAAGGAGCCCTAGAAAAAGACCAAGAGATAATCGGTAAAGCGCCCGCCATGCAGGAAGTATTTCGAGCAATCGGTCGTCTTTCTAACTCAAACATCTCGGTTCTCATTAATGGTGAGTCAGGCACTGGTAAGGAATTGGTAGCCCAGGCACTGCATCGCCACAGCCCAAGAAAAGAAGAACCTTTTGTACCGCTCAACGTTGCCGCCATTCCAAATCAACTCATCGAGTCCGAATTATTTGGGCATGAAAAAGGGGCATTCACCGGTGCTACTCAGCGACGTAACGGCCGCTTCGAGCAGGCCAATGGTGGCACTCTGTTTCTCGACGAAATTGGTGACATGCCCGCTGATACTCAGACCCGTTTGTTAAGAGTGCTTTCCGACAGCGAGTTTTATCGGGTTGGAGGACAGGCTTCAATCAAAGTTGATGTCCGTATTATTGCCGCTACACACCAAAATTTGGAAAAGCTGGTAGAAGAACACAAGTTCCGGGAAGATCTATTCCATAGACTAAATGTTATCCGCATCCATATACCGAGACTTTGCGATCGACGTGAAGACATTCCCAATCTTGCGAACCATTTCCTCAAGGCAGCTGCGGAAGAGCTAGCAGTAGAACCCAAAGTCTTGCGTCCTGAGACAGAACAATTCCTGATAGGATTAAACTGGCCAGGAAATGTTCGCCAATTAGAAAACTTCTGTCGCTGGATCACAGTAATGGCGTCCAGCCAAGAGGTCCATCTCACCGACTTGCCCCCAGAATTTTTTAAACAAGAACCGGATGCTGTCAGCTCCGGCAGATGGACACAAGCATTGCGAGCTTGGGCCGACCAGCAGTTAAGCCTCGGTAATACCAGCATATTAGATGAAGCAACTCCAGTATTTGAGCGGACTCTCATTGATATTGCTTTAAAGCATACAGCAGGACGCAGGAGAGACGCCGCGAACTTGCTTGGCTGGGGACGCAACACCTTAACCCGCAAAATAAAGGAACTAGGAACTACCCATTCAAAAATCTCTAGCACTGAGCTTGACGATTAGCGAAATAGATGGCTAAAAATTAATCAATATTGTTCATTTTGAGACAGAAATCCCCCCAAATACGGGAAATATCATCCGTTTAGCCGCAAATACGGGTTCACAATTACACCTGATTAAACCCTTTGGTTTTGATCTGGAAGACAAAAAGTTACGCCGCGCTGGACTGGATTACCGCGAATATGCTGGGGTCTGCGTTTATGAAAATTGGTTGGAATTTAGCAAAACTAATGGAAATTATAGGTTTTTCGGTATCACTACTAAAGGAACCTGTTGTTACAGCGACGTGCAGTACCGAGACGAAGATTTCCTGATTTTTGGCCCAGAGACCCGAGGACTACCAGAATCAGTAAGAAACGAGCTAGACCGGATGCATCTGCTCAGAATACCCATGCTACCAGATAATCGCAGTCTAAATCTGTCCAACGCGGTTGCATTGATCGTCTACGAAGCCTGGCGGCAGCTAGGCTTCGCACAAGGTTCCTGAAACAACGGATTGTTTACTGCACAGTTTCCGATGCCGGCGGTTCGCTCTCAGAAGCTCCCTCTTCAGTCGCTTGCTGAGCCTGTGTCTCTTTCTTCTGAGCATACAGTGCATCGAAGTTAATAGGCGAAAGCATTAAGGCGGGGAAACTGCCCTTCACTACAAAGCTGTCGATGGATTCTCGGGCATAGGGAAACAAAATGTTGGGACATACCGTTGCGAGTAGTTGCTCCAGCTGGGCATCTTCAAAATCCTTGCAGAGGAATAATCCGGCCTGGTGCACCTCTACAAGGAAGGTAGTCTGCTCTTCTAATTGAGCCTCGGCAGTTAAGATAAGAACAACTTCGTAGATATCGTCTTGAATCTTATTGCTGCGCGTTTTGATGTCAAAGTTGATTTTGGGATTCCATTGCCCCTGGAAAGCCTGCGGGCTGCGTGGTGATTCAAAGGACGAATCTTTCAGGTACAGTCGCTGCAGCGCAAATTGAGGGCCCTCAGGCTGATCTGCTCCGCCTTGCGCAGAGGAAGCGGCCTGTGTGTTGTTTTCGTCTTCTGCCATTATTATTCCTGTCTACTTTCCAGTTACAAACACTAAGGATACGTATTCAGTTACTTTTGTACGAGTGGGAGTGATTGCGCTTTCCATTCAGTGAGCCCACCTGCCAATCTGACCACATCAGCATGACCTGCTTCCTGCAATATCTTAGCAGCTTGCCCGGAATGCTGCCCCAACTTGCACACAACCACCACCGGTTTATCCTTGTATTTCCAAACCTCTGTAATGCGTTGTTTCAGCTTAGTCATTGGGATATTGATCGAATCCACAATATGTCCACTTTCGAATTCTTTCTTTTCTCTTACATCGACCACGATTGCCTCTTTACGATTAATAAGCATAACCGCCTGTTGTGGACCCACCGAGCTGCTTGCTGTGCGCTGGTGGTACATGATGATAACACCGAGTGTAACTACCCACATGGAGGATAAATACAGGTGATTGCCTATGAATTCAAAAAACTGCGCCATCTGAGCAATACAATCCCCGCCCTAGTTCTTAATCTAGAACTTATCGAGAACTTCCTAACGGGTTTAGCCAAAAAAGGCGAGCAGTATACACGTGTAGGGGAAGGTAAAGAAGGCTTCTTAGCCGCTTTGAATAACTGAAATTTGTCGCGATTAACCTGCGATAGCTCGCTTAAAAAGTTGCTTTCTAGGATAATAAGTGAACCGGTAATTGAGCCCGGTAGGATCAGATACTACTCAATGACAGCCAAGAAAACTGCAGTCCTTGTTATCCTCGATGGCTGGGGTTATAGAGAGCACTCCGAACACAACGCCATATATGCAGCTAATAGCCCCCATTGGGATGCTTTGTGGGCCGACCACACCCATACGCTTATCGATACCTCTGGCAAATCCGTTGGCTTGCCAGCCGGTCAGATGGGTAACTCCGAAGTTGGCCACATGAACCTCGGTGCCGGTCGTGTGATCCCCCAGAATCTGACCCGCATCGACAAAGAAATTGAAGAAGGTCAGTTTTTCGAAAATCCGGCCCTTGTCGGGGCAATCAACAAAGCCACTGAAGCCGATTCAGCGGTCCATGTCTTAGGCCTTATATCTCCTGGCGGAATCCACAGCCATGAAGACCAGATAATGGCCATGCTTGGATTAGCGCTGGATAAGGGAGCTCCGCGCGTATTTTTGCACGCGTTTCTCGACGGCAGAGATACACCTCCGCGTAGTGCTCTTCCCTCATTAATAAAGGCGGATGAATTTCTGCAAGCTTCAGGGAAAGGTCGCATCGCATCCATTTGCGGGCGGTTTTATGCTATGGACAGGGATAACCGTTGGGAACGGGTGCAACCCGCTTACGAGATGCTCACTGAGAACAAAGCAGATTTCCGTTTTGCAAATGTCGGTGAAGCACTCAGAGCAGCCTACGCTCGCGACGAAGACGACGAATTTGTACAAGCCACTTTGGTTGGAGATTCTGAGACAGGTTCCGCCAGCGTAAGTGATGGAGATGTCGTGGTCTTCATGAATTTCCGCGCTGACCGTGCTCGGGAAATTACTCGCGCGTTTGTTGAAGATGATTTTTCAGGTTTCGTACGTGCCATCCGCCCAAAGCTAAGTGATTTCGTAATGCTTACCGAATATGCAGCTGACATCAACACAACCTGCGCCTATTCCACCCCAAAACTGGACAACGTAATAGGGGCTTATCTCGCCGATCTTGGCAAAACGCAACTACGTATCGCGGAGACCGAAAAATACGCACATGTGACTTTCTTCTTCAATGGCGGACGCGAGGCCCCTTTTGACAACGAAACTCGCACCCTAGTGCCATCTCCAAAGGTAAAAACCTACGATCTTAAACCGGAAATGTCAGCTTTCGAAGTCACAGACAAACTGGTAGAAGCCATACATTTAGGAAAATACGATGCGATTATTTGTAACTATGCCAATGGTGACATGGTCGGTCACACTGGTGATTTCGAGGCCTCTGTAAAAGCAGTGGAAGCGGTGGACCGGTGCCTCGGCCGTATCGTTGCGGCCATTGAAGCAACAAATGGGGAACTACTTATCACCGCTGATCATGGCAACGTTGAACAAATGATTGATCCAAAAACTAATCAACCGCTAACTTCTCATACCATCGGCCCAGTGCCATTGGTCTATGTCGGCGACAGCCGACTGCGGTTCCTTTGCAAAGGCAGCCTCGCCGATATTGCCCCTACCATGCTCACCCTGATGGGCATTCCCGTGCCGGAAGAAATGACTGGAAAAGTGCTTTTGGAAAATCCTGACGCCCAAAAACAGACGGCACAAAACTAATCAAAGGCACCGGGTGCCACAAATATATTTAACCGCTAAGGTCTTTCCCCTATTCACTAACCGCACCATGGCTAATTCTTTATTCACCCGAAGATATTGAACAGGCAAGTCTATATCGGAGGCTAAAGTCGAAACTCTCGCAAAAATCCGGCCTGTTTGGCCGAAGACAATCGGCTTACTAGCAACAGCAATCTGACTTGTCATAGTACAACCAACAACGGGGGATTTTGCTTCGCAATTCTTCGTTACCAAAAGGTCCGGAATCCGCCCAACCATTTTTGCCAAAAACCCGGTTCACATTGGCTATTTAATTGGCTGAAATAATGATTACCTGAAATTTTCCCATAATGCCAAGCTGATTACCGACACACGATTTGCCAATTCCTCTGTAAACTGAAACTATAAGGCCAATCTTACGACTTTATTATGCTATGAGCATACGGGATACCCCATGAATTCGCTTCGAAGTACATATAAAACCCTACTGCCCCTCGTTCTGGTGAGTCAGCTCTTTATGCCCTTATCCGTTCACGCTCAGCAGGAAACCCTGCCGCTGCCACTAGATGAAGTCAGAATGTTCACTGAAGCACTGGACCGTATTCGTATGTCCTACGTCGAAGAGATCGATGACAAGACCCTGCTTGAGAACGCGATCCGTGGCATGCTTGCCGGATTAGATCCCCATTCGGCATATGTCGATGGCAGCGACTTCGGTGCGCTGCAGGAAACCACTACGGGTCAATTCGGTGGTCTAGGTGTCGAAGTCGGTCGGGAGAATGGCTACATCAAAGTAATCAGCCCGATTGATGACACGCCGGCAGACCGTGCTGGTATCCAAGCAGGTGATCTTATCATCCAGATCGACGGCAAACCGCTGAGAGAAATGCTACCGGAAGAAGCGGCCCAATTGATGCGAGGCGAACCAGGCACCGAAGTTACCATTACTGTTGCTCGAGAAGGCATGGAACCATTTGACCTCTCCATTGTGCGCGAGGTTATTGCCATTGCCAGTGTCCGCAGTCGCGTGTTAGAGCCCGGCTACGGCTATATTCGTATTTCGCAATTCAGAGTGAACACCGGTAACGAACTGGAGGAAGAAATAGAAAAATTGTATGAAGACAATGATGGGCTGAAAGGCATGATCGTGGATCTTCGTAATAATCCTGGCGGCGTATTGCAGGCCTCTGTAAATGTTGTAGATACATTCATAAGTCAGGGCCGTATTGTTTACACTGAAGGCAGACTAGAAGGCAAAAACATGTCTTTTTCCGCAAACCGCAAGACCGTGGCAAGTGACGTCCCACTGGTGGTACTGATAAATAATGGATCCGCGTCCGCATCTGAAATTGTTGCAGGCGCCTTGCAGGATCATGGTCGCGCCATCATCATGGGAACCCGTAGCTTCGGAAAAGGCTCAGTCCAAACCGTATTGCCTCTCGATGAAGAGCGTGCCATCAAGCTGACCACATCTCTTTATTTCACTCCAAAGGGTCGTTCCATACAGGCCCAGGGTATCGTTCCCGACATCATCGTGGATGACGCATTCGTGACTCGCCGTTCCAGAAATGTCTCTCAATATAACGAGGCAGACCTGCCAGGCAGGCTGGACAATGCCAACAATGATGAAAAAGCACAAAATCAGGACGAAATGGCCGAGGCGCTGATCTCGGCTGAAGAGGTTCTAGTAACTGATTACCCTCTCAACGAAGCCCTCAACGTATTAAAGGGGATTAATGCGTTCAAACCAGCGGAAGTCAGTAATTCCGGCTCGTTTGCTCGGCGCGATGATTAGAGATTTACTTCTATGCCGCGGGAAGCCATGTATTCCTTGGCCTCTCTGATGCTGTGCTCCTGGAAGTGAAAAATCGAGGCAGCTAGCACGGCGTCAGCTTTGCCTTCCAATACCCCGTCGACTAAGTGCTGTAAGTTACCTACTCCTCCCGAAGCAATGATCGGTACTTGCACTGCATTGCTCACCGTCTTGTTGAGGGCTAGGTCGAATCCAATTTTGGTGCCATCTCTATCCATGCTGGTTAGCAGGATCTCACCAGCCCCGTAACGCGCCATCCGCTTCACCCATTCAACCACACTAATACCAGTAGGATTGCGCCCTCCATGGGTGAAAATTTCCCACTTCAGTGGCTCTCCTTCCTTGGAAACCTGTTTAGCATCTACTGCTAATATGATGCATTGAGAACCGAAACGCGCAGCCGCTTCCTCTACGAAACCAGGTTTCTCCACAGCTGCTGTGTTAATCGCTACTTTATCGGCTCCGGCATTCAACATAGTTCGAATATCCTCTAGCGTTCGAATGCCTCCGCCTACAGTTAAGGGAATGAACACCTGCCCAGCAATAGCACGCACGGTATCTACCGTTGTTGCACGATCTTCATGACTGGCTGTAATATCGAGAAAAGTGATCTCGTCAGCACCAGCGTCACAGTAGCGTTTCGATACTTCCACTGGATCCCCAGCATCACGAATATCAATAAATTTGACGCCCTTGACGACTCTGCCCTTGTCACAGTCGAGGCAGGGAATTATGCGTTTTGCGAGTCCCATTACACTTTATCCTGCAAAAGCCAAGAGACCTGATTAATGTGTTAAAAGCCGAGTCGAGTTGCTAACTCGCTTGCTGCAGATGCTGGTCTCTCTAAAGCATTCACTGTGCAATAAGAACTCCCGCTTTTGCTCCTATGTTCCCACTATGCCTTTTTAGCCTTATGACCCGTCACAGTACGCTTGCGCTTCTTTGAGGTCCAGCTCGCCCTCATATAGGGCTCGCCCGGTTATCGCGCCAATAATTCCAGCCCCTGTTGTGATATTCGCCGCGACCTTCAAGTCTACAATGTCGGCAAGCTTGGCTATGCCTCCAGATGCAATAACAGGTATTGAAGACTTTTCCGCCAATTCGACAGTGGCTTCAACATTAACTCCCTTCATCATGCCGTCGCGCGAGATATCCGTATAAACGATTGCTGCTACTCCGAAACCAGCAAATTTTTGCGCCAACTCTATAGCATTAAGCGCCGAAACATCGGTCCAGCCATCCGTTGCCACCTTGCCGTTAATTGCATCCACTCCTACGATAATCTGCCCAGGATAGGCAAGACAGGCTTCCCTAACAAACTCGGGCTCCTTTACTGCCTGGGTTCCGATGATGACGTAATTGACCCCAGCATCGATATAAAATTGCACACTTTGCATGTCTCGAATACCACCACCAATCTGCACAACAACTGCCGGGTAGGCGCTAGTAATAGCAGTAACAATTTCAGCGTTCACCAAACTACCAACGAAGGCGCCATTTAGATCGACAATGTGTACCCGTCTG
>JAKUTG010000006.1:0-28241 GCA_022447905.1 Pseudomonadales bacterium
TTGGAGGTGGTGCTGACCCGGGGGCAGTCGTTTGCTAGGGCCTTTTTGAGCTGATTCCTATCCCTAATAATTACAGTTGCCAACCCCATACTTAAAAGTTAATTTAGGAAAAATTCTAATACTGGAAGGCAAGCATGAA
Organism: Pseudomonadales bacterium; assembly: GCA_022447905.1. Lineage (GTDB taxonomy): Bacteria > Pseudomonadota > Gammaproteobacteria > Pseudomonadales > Pseudohongiellaceae > UBA9145. The sequence goes on from JAKUTG010000006.1 coordinate 140, forward strand.
GAAGCTATTAACAACAATAACCCTCCTCTTTCTTCTTCTGGCTGTTGGGTTTGCTGGGGGTGTAAAAGCTCAAGAATATTCAGTATTGCTAGAACGCGATGGCTTTAGCGTGATGATCTACTATCATGGCTCAGTGACCGATATAGATATAGAGTACATAAATTATACTAGTGACGATTTCCTAGAAAATGTTATATCTGACATAAACTCGAATCGGGGGGTGACCATAAATTTTGGGTTTTACTCAGGACGTATTATTGATAGGGGTGAACCTGGTCCCAATGACCATATTGAAGATGCCTTGCTGGCAGGAGTAGTTAGCCAAGAAGAACCCACTTTAAAAGTCCTATTCATATCAGAAACTATGTCTAAAAAATTAGAGGATTTTATAGCAAGACAGCGATCATCTTATTTAAGTTTACAGGGTGATGAATTTGCTACGCTTGCTAGATGGACGAGCTTTGGTAATGCCGATGGCTTAGCGTGGCTGGCACAGAAAAACTTGGATACTTTATGCAGCTTTGTAAGCGACGCCGAAAAGTTGGAAGGTATCGGTTGGAAAAATAGAGAATTAGAGGGCAAATCAACGAGACAAGTAATAGAAACAGCTGGCTTTCAGGATTGTGAGTGAAGTTTGTCTAACCTTTGTATAGTTTCTTGTATAGAATTTAGTAATAATGCGATTTTTAGTAAAATAAATATAGTTAAAACATAGGCTTAAAAGAGGGTTTCAGGATATATGAATTCCACCGCCTCCACCAAATTGCTGTCATCCTAGTCTATTGGGGATTCTTTCATTAGGTTTTCACTATATGTGCGACTGGAGCCAGCAAAAGCTTAGCGGCGTCAAGATTTAACGCCGCTTGCAGCATTCTTATAGACCCAGCTCTTCACCACCCACCCATTTGGCATGAAAACCAATATTGAAACGGCGCGGCATACGCACCACTGCAATAGGTCCCTGCTCGATATCCTTGGCATCAAAAATCAAGCAGCGCGATGCCCAATCATTGGCATCATGAACATAAGTAATCAGATAGCCATCATCTTCTTCCATATCGAGACCGGAGCCTTTCTTAGGAGCAAAATGAGTTTCGCTCCCGCATCGCCTCTGACCGTAGTCGTAGCGCTGATAACTGCCATCGATGACATCATATTTGATTAACGCATCAAAAGTCTGGCAGCGACCACTCACTCCACCATCAGGGTCAGGAAGTGGAAGGAGCTGGTTGTAAGAGAAGCGTGTTTTCTCTCCAAGGAACTTACCGTTAATAGTGGGGAATTCTGTATTGGTATTATCAAGCACGCGTTCGCGGGTGTTCCCAGTACTTAAATCAAAACGCCATTCATGAAGCTCGTGCGTTCGACGGCGCTCAGCAAGTTGTGCATGCAGTGGTGCCTCACTTTTGTCTCGCTTACCTCCCGGGTTCGGTTGACGACAGCCAACCATCACAACTTCATTTCCCTCTTCCCAGGTGTTCACTACGTGCAATACATAACAGGGTTCAGCTTCAAACCAACGGATTTCGTTAGGCTGACCATGTCGGGGAATTACACCAAAACGTGCTGGAACATCTTCATGAAAACGCACCACACGACGATTGTGCTCCTTAAATATTTTCGGATCTTGGAAAAAAGGTAAATCATGCAACACAGTGTAGTTGCGTGTGACTCCCATATCGTGAGGTGAACGTGCGCCGGGAATATCGATGGGTATATCGAACAGCACTTTTCCGGAACTATCGGCAACCCCATAACTCATATACGGCTCTTTATTTTGATAATTAAAAAACAGTAGTTCGCCTGTTCGCGGGTCAACCTTACTATGCGCTGAGAGATTATGTGTTAGTGCACCGTTGAAGTTTACTGGTCCGTGTGTGTCTAACGAAATAGGGTCGATACTGTACGGGGTTCCTGCCAGGTACCATAAACTAATTAGTTTGCCACCATAAAAGATAATGTCCGTATTAGAATTGTCTTTTATCGGTGAATGAGGCAAATCATGGTTAAACGGGCCAGCTAGTCCAGGCCATACATTTTCACCTACTTTTTCTTCTTCATTGAATTCAAATGTCTTAATCCACTTAGAGGAATATGAGGCTTTTCCGTCTTTAAATCGAATGGCATTAAGCATGCCGTCGCCATCATAGAAGTGATATTTTGACAGCGGCTTGAATCGCTGTGACGGACCATTAACTATGTACATTCCATAGAGGTCTTGGGGAATCTCCCCTTGTTCAACTACTAGATCATCTGCAGAGACTTCTGTGTCTACCGGCGCAAAAAGCCCATGAAGGTACGGGTGGTCAACCTCCCAAATCCAGTCTGGTGCTCCATCTGGCGGCAATCCTGCTGGCGAATATGGCTCGGTATTTCTGAAAGTAAGAGGCAACTCTGTCTCTGTCTGTCGAATTAGACGACCTGACTCTTGGCTGCTAGCTTGACTCATAAATCGCTCCCCAGTTTTCATCACAACAACCCTACTCTTTTTTTTGTTTCATCCAAGGGAATAAAACTTTATCTCCTGAGAAGGTTACTCTAATGACATAACATAGTAAAAAAACAAAGACGCCCATTCTCACATACATTTCACCCGAATCAGATGTATCAAAAACACCCCCCACAGAAAAGAAAGCCCCTAGAAAAAATCCAATCCAGTGAATCACCAAACCTAGTCTAGCTAGCATACTGTCCCCTTAACGCCACACCACCAAAGCGATACAATTTCATTTCTTTTTTCTTAAAATTCGCATTTATCTCACACGAATAATTCCTACACTTCCTTCGATGTCGATAGTAGTACCCCACTGATCTGATAAGCGTTCCACCCGTTGCAATATTTGTTGCGCTTGTTGCAACGACGCCATGCGCGGAATGCCTAAGCGTGAATCGGGACTATCAATGCCTAATTCGGTGGGGTAGAGCCGCACTTCCTTGAGTTCGCCATCTTCGAACTGGCTAATAGCAACCAGGCTCTCTAGCGACTGGGTTGAATCACCAAAATTTCTGGCGAATTGCTGCATGCCTCTGCGTTGATCTGCATCCGTGTTGCCCATAATTACTGACAATTCCCACTGTGCCTCCCGAAAAAATTCACCGAGGCCATAGAAAATTGGTTTGCCGTTATAGATCTCGATACCTCGCAGGGTTTGCACTCCGGAACCTACAAATACATCTGCCCCTGCATCGATCGACCGGTGTGCAAGCTCAACATAAAATTCCGGCGGGCGGGTACTCAAGTGTTGCCGTTCGACGACTGACTGGCTCTGGTGAATATGCGCAGCAGCGATAACGACATCCCCATACTGCCGGGCGTTTCTAATGTTTCTTAAGATACGATCCAGATCATTCGTGACCATCGTATAGACAACTGTTCCTGGCACTTCATCATCCTGAACGATTCGATAATTTGGATCATTCCGACCAGAACTGGAGGCTGGGAGACTTAGACCAATAGTGGGGGAATTATTGCCGATCGGCCGAGGATTATCATAGTTATTGCGGTATTGCAGAAACTCTTCACGCACTTGGCTCAAGGCATCAAATTGTTGCTCTGAAACTAAAATAGTCTCACGGTAATTGAGCATGTTCAGTCCAGGCCTGCCACCAAGATTGCCAATACGTGGCGTGGCAGCAAGACGATAGTGCTCGGGAAAAATAGGAGCATGCATGCCCACTAGTGCAGCGCGTCCTTTTGCTATTTCAAAAAAGGCAGGCGCTGCTGCTTCCTGCAAATTTCTGCCGGAACCTGCATGCACGATTCCGGCGTCATCTAGTAAGGAATTAGTAGAAAACATACCTTCAAATTCAGAATCCAAGAGATGATTTTGCGCACGATTTACCATGTCGAAACCCATCAGCTTAAGATCCGCAGCGACTTCATGAGTTCCAACGAATCCGTTAAGGGGGCCATCAAATTCCCTTAAATAGGCTAACTCTCCTTCCATGTTGCCTACGGCAAGATCCGCATCCCGTATCAAATCCAAAACCGCTTGCACTTCAACATCTGCAAGCTGAGACGCCGGCCTTCTAATCATTAAGTCTCCAACACTCGCCAGGGTGAATTCGCCTTGCATAGTCATAGCTCTATCTTTTTCGTTTAGTGCAGGAAGAGTATCTTGAGCTAGAACTATCGGAGATAAAGTAAGCGCAACTAGAGTTAAGACTTTAAAGCAGTTGAGCAGCAAGATATGTCGAGCCATTAACCAATAATTAGTACCATACATGATCATTCCAGTTTTTAGCCTAGTTCTGACAAAGCAAATTTTTAATCAATATTTAACTCTGAATACTAAGGGTCTTCCAATCGTCGTCCGGCACAGGCAGAGCCATTCAGCGCCGTCACTCTAAGCAGAGTCACTCCCTTATCCTCAAATGCATCCATATCAGAGCAGCGCACATAGGTAAATCGTAAGTCTAGCTCATCCCCTCTCCCGATTCCTTCATTCACTAACAATGGTTGCACATGGTAAAGCGAAGCGTTATGAGCAAGACTTAATTCTTTTAGATTTCTAAGATTCCCTAACGAGCTAATATCGTTGATCGCATTGTTTTCGAGGCGTAAGACCTGCAAGTTTTGCAATCGTCTTAATGGTGCAATGTCTTCGATCTTATTATTGCTGAGAAATAAGTTCTCCAGATCTGCCATATTACTCAGCGCATCAATATTCGAAATGGCGTTGTTGTTTAAACTGAGTTGAAGCATCCCTGGCATATCACTTAAAGCGTTGATGTCATCAATCTGATTATTATGGATCCAAAGCAATATCAGATTGTTCATTCCACTGAGTGCTCCGATGTCAGTGATCTGATTATCATACAGACGGAGATGGGTGAGGTTAGTAAGACCAGCCAGTGGACTGATATCCGAAATAGTATTGAGATGAATGCGCAGCAACCTTAACTGGATGAGTCCTGCAAGCGGACTAATATCCGTAATACCGTTAAAAACTACATCCGGATCACGACCATCCTTGTAATTCAGATAATGCTGTAGCTGGTAAGGATACAAGCCGTGCACATGCAGCTGTCTTAAATTTGTCAGTTGCCTTAACGCACTGATATCTGAAATAGGATTTTCGCTGATGATGAGTTGCTCTAAGTTAGTGAGTCCGATAAGTGGGCTGATATCACTAAACCAATTTGTATGCAGGTTAAGCACACGAAGATTAGTAAGTTCACTAATAGGACTAATATCTGTGATCAATCTATTAATAATGCTTAAGGTAGTCAGATTAGTGAGGTTCTGAATGCCATCAAGGTTTTCAAATGGCTTTGAAGGTAATGGTCGCAGTGTGCCACCATAGACAACCCGTTCTGATTCCGCCGGCACGGTAAGTCGAATAAGCTCTGAAAGCAATGCACAAGTAAGATCTTCACCCGAATCGACGAACAGCGCGTTCCGTACGACTTCTTCTAAATCTGCATCTGCAAAGGCCGCTATCGCTGAAGCCGAGTGGTCTCCACAATTGTCAGTTGGCTTGAGGGTTTGCTGAGCAACGTTTGGAGACGAAAGAACAAGAGTGAAAAAAGCTATCAGGATTGAGCTGAAAGTAACGCTTTTCATAAGAGAGTCTCCTTAATGTAGAATTTTATAAATAGCTACTTCAAACTGACCTAGAACGGACAAAGCTGCTTCATCGTCAAATGGTAAGTATTGCATCAATAATATTGCAGCTATTCCATTTTCTTCGTCTATCCAGAACTTAGTATTGTATATACCTCCCCAAGTCATTGAGCCTTTGGAGCGCTTATTTCGGCCGCCCTCTCCCGCTAGTTGGAACCCAAGCCCCCAGTTGTCAACTCCTGCTCCTTGGGGAAATGGTTCGGCCCAATAAGAATTGGCAGAGGGTTGGAGTTCAGCCTTCAATTCACCAATGTGATTCATACTCATCAATTCGATAGTTTCTTTTAGTAATACGCGGGTGCCAGTGTCCGATTTTCCATCGTTTAAAAACATGCGCATAAATTTTGCGTAATCACCTGCAGTGGAACTTAGTCCTCCATCACCTCGCTCAGCCGCTGTGATTTGACTGGGATTCGGAGCTTCCACAAATTTTGACTCAACTTTGCGATGCGCGGTTACAACTCGACCTGTTTCGTTCCCAGGGACGTTAAAAAAAGTTTCTTCCATTCCTAAGGGTGTTAACAGATTTTCATCTATAAATTCAAATAAATCTTGATCGCTAACCTCTACAATTAGATCGCCTAGTACCGCGGTAGCATCACTATAAGTCCACCTCTCCCCTGGTTCATGATGTAGGGGGTAAAACCAAGACGCCACTATTCCTCCATTTCCTAACTTAACTAATTGATGACTGTTAAACCAGTATGCGAGACCCGAAGTATGAGTCAGTAAATGTTTGATAGTAATTTCATTTTGCGCAGGTCTAGTTTCATAGGTTCCATCCTCAAAGTTAAAATTTGTAAATATTTCTCTGTTAGCCAGTTGAGGAAGAAAGTTGGAAATTGGATTGTTTAGTTTCAATTTATTTTGTTCTATTAACAACATAACTGCGGCTGAAGTAATGGGCTTTGTCATCGAAGCTATACGGAAGATATTGTCCGTTCGCATTTCGACATTATTCTGGATGTCCGCTTTTCCGAAAGCACCTTGATAAATTACTTGGTCTTTATTCGTTACTAATCCGACGACACCAGGAATATTGAATTCTGCGATTCCCTTGCTAAGAACCGTATCAATCTGTGATTGATCCGACACCGAAAATTCTTGGGCCTCGAGCCAACCAGTCAGTAACGTTAGGTAAATTAAGGCAATCAGTTTTCTCTTCATACTTGATCCACTCAAATTAGCTAAAATGTATCTGGGACGATACTATAATTACTAAGTGATGAATATGCCCCTCCCGTGGGTTAGAAAACGAGGCTCCCTGGCTTTAAATATCAGGTGTAAGTTGAAGTTTTTGTAACACTGGTAGTAACATCAGGCAACGGGGTCGGCTAAGATTTATCTATTAATCAGGAAGTTAAGGGAACTGTTCAAATCCCCCGCCTTCACCAAATTTAAGCTTTAATATATCTACAAAGTTATAAATTGACCTATCTCCTATTTTTATTTGCGGTAACTCCGCCTCTATTTTTAGCCTATCTAATTTATAAATTAGATAGGTATGAAAAGGAGCCTGTCGGCGTATGTCTCCGAGTTTTCTTCTATGGTTGCTTAACCGTAATTCCAGTAATAATTATCGAACCTATAGTTATTGCATTCATTAATTCATTATTTTTTCAAATTTTTCTAGGTGTTGCCCTTGTTGAAGAATATTTCAAATTTCTAGTCGTAAAGAACTACGCGTACAAACGCGAAAGTTTCAACGAACCATTTGATGGCATAGTCTACGCTGTCATAGCTAGTTTAGGCTTTGCCTTAGTGGAAAATATTGGGTATGTCTTTGGAAGTGCTGAAGAGGAACAACTTTTTACTGCAATTGCAAGAATGTTTACTGCCATACCCCTTCATGCTCTAGCTGGCGTGTTGATGGGTTATTTTCTCGGCAAAGCAAAATTCGATAAATCCAATGAGAAAACCTTAATTGTTAAAGGATTGCTTAGCGCTATTATTTTGCATACGGCGTATGATTATTTTCTTTTGCAAGATAATTCGAATCTAGTTATTTTTTCATTTGTATCATTAGTGGTAGCTTTTTATATTGCAAAAAAATCCATAAAAAAAAGTCGGAGCAGATCACCCTTTAAGCCGAACGATATACATTAGAATATAGTTTCTAACGCTAAATAGGATGGCTCCACAGACAGGTTGTGATAGCTATTTGCTAACCTAACCCCCTCGAAAGCCCTATAAATAAACGTTATAAAGAACTATGAGCTAAGCAGCGAAGGCTTGAAGCTGCTTTTCCCAATCCAAGGGTGTTGTGATATAAGGGTTCCTGTGTTTGGACAAGACGTCCACCAATAGATTCTGGAAAAAATAGGAGCCAAAGCGTCTCTTAAATCAGAGGGCAATCAGCCCAAGTTTGTTTGACGACTTACACAGGAGAGTCCTAGATGGTAATAACAAAAAGATTGATTTCGTCATTCATTATGGCCGTGGGTGCACTTACCTGTGTCTCATTGGCCATGAGCCAATCCGGCACCAGCGTGTACGAGGGGGATTGGCCAAATATTCACAGCGGCAACGCGGCTCAGCGCTACTCACCGCTCGACCAGATTAACGCAGACAACGTCGGCTCTTTAGAGATCGCGTGGCGTTTTTCGACAGAGAACTTTGGACCCTCGACTGACTTCAATAACCCTTCTACACCGCTTGAGGTGGACGGTGTGTTGTATGCTGGTATAGCCGCCACTCGAAATGTCGTGGCACTGGATGCCACAACCGGCCAGGTACTGTGGCTTTGGCGCTATCAGGAAGGCGATCGATTCGACGAAGCGCCGCGAAAGGGTGCCGGCCGTGGCGTCGCCTTCTGGCGCGACGGTGATACGGCACGGGTTCTCGACGTCTCCCCGGGCTACCAACTGATTTCACTGGATGCCAAGACCGGCATTCCGGATCCGAACTTTGGCGATAACGGCATCGTCGATTTGTACGTAGGCGTCAGAAATGGCGATGATCCCAGATATCCCTACCCCGATATCGGCATTTCTGCGCCGCCCTTTGTCATGAATGACGTCATTGTGGTAGGGGCGGCACACCGGACAGGTGGTCGGCCGCGGTCCAAGTTCAATACAAAAGGGGACATACGCGGTTTCGATGTGCGAACCGGTGAACTGCTGTGGACCTTTCATACCATTCCCGAGCGAGGAGAAGTAGGTTTTGAGTCCTGGCTAAGCGGGAACGATATTACCGGCAATTCCGGTGTCTGGGCTGCCATCTCGGGTGATCCGGAACTGGGTCATGTCTATCTGCCCATAGAAGATCCCACCGGCGACTATTATGGTGGCGACCGGCACGGCGATAACCTGTTTTCCAGCGGCCTAGTCGCGCTGGATATCAACACCGGTGAGCGCCAATGGCACTATCAGTTTATCCACCATGACATCTGGGACTGGGACGTTCCCTCCCCGCCGATTATTACCGATTTACCCAACGGCCGGAAGGTGGTGATGTCGGTGCCCAGACAGGCTGACTGGCGAGCCCATCTGGCCTATTGTAGAGCGCCCCGTTCCTACGGGAGATGTGCCTCGCGAATGGTACTCACCCACACAACCCTTTCCGACGCGACCCGCACCATTCGATCGACAAGGCTTCGCCGAAGATGACTTGATCGATTGGACGCCGGAAATTCGCGCGCTGGCGCTGGAATCCATTGGAGGCTTTCGCCTCAGCCCCAGTATATTTACACCTCCATCCTTGGCGGATGCACCTGACGGGACACGAGGTCTTCTTAGTTTGCCTTCTTCCACCGGTGGCTCCAACTGGGAGAGCTCTGCGCTTGATCCAGAAACGGGGATTCTCTACGTCCCATCAAGGACGCAATTGCAGGTGTTGGCATTGGGGAAAAATCCAGAATCAGATATCGATTTAAGCCAGGGTTTTGGTGTCCGCGTCCCGCGGGTCCAGGGGCTCGAGATCGTCAAGCCACCTTATGGTCGCATTACAGCGATTGATATGAACTCTGGCGACCATCTCTGGATGATTGCTAATGCCGATACACCGGATCGCATTGCCAATCATCCGCTACTGGAAGGCGTTGATCTTCCACGAACAGGTGTACCGACACGGTCAGGGATCCTACTAACTAAAACTCTGCTGTTCGCCGGTGAACGTGCCGGTGCCGCTGACGCAAGCCCGGTTTTTCGGGCCATCGACAAGCAAACCGGTGAAATTATTGCTGAAATGGAGTTGCCAAGTAATCAAACCGGGTTGCCCTTTACCTACGAACACGAAGGTAAGCAATACGTCGCAATGTTCGTCGGTGGAGGCGGAAATCCCGCTGAGTTGGTGGCTTACTCGCTGCCTTAACTTACTACCGGGAGTTAGAGATGGGATTTTTTAAGTTTTCTCTAACTCCCGCTTTCACCACCCTTCAAAGCTCCTTGAGCTAAACAGCGAATGCCTTGGGTTGTATGCACCTGATTGCCAATATATTTCTAATCTAGAAACTGCTTGACCGCTGTGTACGAAAAGTCCCCCTGAATGCCGCTTAATGACACGCTATTGTAATTCCGCTTCACTTTCCAATCTGCGCGCTCCGGCTAACGAACCTGACATCGAATAATTACCTTCGTGGCAGGCGTATTCGTACAGTAGACCGTCGGTAGCGTAGAAACTCAACTCCGCAGTCCAAGGTTGATGGTAAATATTGCTGTCTTCAACTGTGAATTGATAGAAGATTTCATTGTCCGCGTAGCGGCTGAAACGTTCGGTTATGCGTCCCTCTTTGGTAATAGGTAGAGAACTCTGACTCATTTGCTGGGGATGGATATTGACAGTTTCCACCACCAATTCATTGTTTTCATACCAACCGACGGAATCACCGAACCACTGTTTGAGCACTAGCGGTCTCCGGTTAGCAGCAGCCTCTTCGGGTGAATCATAAATCGGAATGATGCGAGCATCGTGCACCATCTCTACTAAAATCATCACGTAGTCGTCAGTTTGCACGAACTGGTAGGTATTGTTGTACAGGGCCCCCATCATGCCGGGCCCAGCCTTATTGCCAAACCCCAACAGACATCGTTCCGCATTTGGAAAAGCTTCCGGTCCGCTATAGTCCGCTATACCCGTAGCATAGCGGTTCCCGAAACTGGCACGTTCGAAATCGTATTGCGGATTTTCCAGGCGAGGTACTTGTCCATTTTCCGGATCAACAATGTAAGAAGTTCGATACTCGCCTTTAACCACGGCCAAGTTGGAGCCAGGATCGACCCAGAAATTATTGTACGCCCTGACACCGAAGTCATCGGCGCCCGCTTCAGGTGTGTTATTCACGCCATCGCCTTCGTCCAGCCCTCCTTCAATACCTGCAATCGGTGTAGCCGCTGCAATTACTCGCGCTTCCTCAGGTGACACGATCAGAGAATCCACACCTTGGGGTCGCTGGAGATTGGTTAGGGAGGCGTTGGTCCAGATACCTTCCAGGTCCGGTCGGCTTGCCTTTTGGGCTAACGCGCCAGAACAGGCGAGAGAGGTGACGAGCAGCAAGATTTTGGATTGCGCGGTATATTTGAGCAGGACTCTCATGGGGAAGCTCCTGATTTTTTGTTTTTATTTGTTGTTATTACAACACATTGCATGGTGTGAGGATACTCAGGCGCTACTACTCACGTACCGATGACCGTCCGATTAATGGCAAGGTCCCGAGCCGGTTTGATATCTCAACCGGGTTGCCGTCCACATCCTGCAGCTCTCGCGGCGGGTCGAACTTCTGTGTCAATGGAGTGACAAGCAACATCGTTATAAACGATGCTGCCAAACCAATAAAATCGGCAGGCAACTCAGGCGCAACGTAAAGGGTAATCAACCAGGCCGAGATGCCAGCCCCCATTGACGATAGCGCTCCCGTGCGATTTGCCTTCTTCCACCACAGACCCATAATGAAAGGCACTATGATGGCAGCAAGGCCCAGAATGTTTGCGTTAATCATCAAGTCAAATACAACCTGCATTTCCAGTGCGACAACCAGCGCAAAAACGCCGCATAAAGGAATTGCACAGCGAGCAACAAGGAGCGACAACTTCGGTGACGGATCGCGCTTAACGAGCGGCAAAACATTCTTGGCCAATACGCTCGCAGACGCCAGGAGAGCGCTGTCTGCGGAACTCATTATCGCGGCTAACATGGCACCGACAAAGATAGCAATAGCCATAGGGTGCAAGTGCTCTATCGCCAATGCCGGAATTATAGTTTCCGGTGACTCCAGCCCAGGCATTGTTACGCTTCCGATGATGCCGAGAAATATTGGAATCATCCCAAAGAATAGATATCCGATACTAGCGATGTAGAAAGAATTTTGGGCAACACGCTCGTCCTTCGCAGAGGCAACCCTCTGGCACAGTGTTTGCGCGGAAATATCTACCACTCCAATGATCATCCAAGCGCGCAAATAATTCAGCCACTCCTCTCCCGTATTCTCGAGCGGTAGCATCCGGAAAGTATTTTCGTTGAGATGTGGCGAGATTGCACTCCAGCCTCCAACGTCAATCATGACGACAGTGAGTAAGACGATGAGACCGATCATGATGACTAACATCTGCACGAAGTCGGTCATCGCTACTGCCCACATACCGCCAACAGCGGTGTAGGCAAAAACTACAATTGCTCCACCGATGATGCCCTGTTCCATGGGAATGCTGGTCAACGATTCAAAAACTACACCAAAAGCAACCAGCATCGCGCCGACCCAAACAATATTGGAAAACAGCGTCGTTATAACCATGCCGAACGCTGCGACCTTGTCGAAGCGTTGCTCCATGAAGTCCACCACTGTCAATATGCGAAGTCGCCGGAACATTCTGGCAAAGAAGAAACCGATGAGTAGCAACGCTAGTGCTCCGCCCCAGGGGTCTTCAATTACGCCTAACATTCCGTCATCGTACGCTGCGCCGGCACCACCCAGCATCATGGCACCGCCAAACCAGGTGGCAATGACAGTCATCGAACATAACCAAATCGGCATACCGCGTCCTGCAACCATGAATTCAGTAACGGAATGGGTTCTCTTGGACGCGTAATAACCGACGCCGAGCATGATCAGCATATAAGCCACCACGCCAAGAAATATGACTGTTTCTGTGGTCATAGGTTCAGATCTTGGTGCATTGGTAAAGGTTTACTGCGACTGAATCCCGGTAATCAATGGAAGCGGTTGTGGCTCCATATAGGCTAGACAATGCTGCTTGTCCTGTCTCTTTGTTAAGACGGAATAAATCACTTCCTCTTGTATCGATACAATAAACGTGATTCGGCTCAAAGACATTTGCTTGAGCACATTCAAAATCGCGATCTAGTTCGTCTTTTTTAAATGACGAGTTAGAGCCATCCAAAGTAACGAAGATGTTATTAGTATTAAACATGGCGCTTTCCCAACTATATCCCTCTTCGGTTTCCCAAGAAAATCCACTACTGTGTGTTCCCTGACAAACCCAAACCTTCTTCTCTTGCGCTATTACTTCTGATGAAAATAGAAGCAAGATTGTTGCTATTAGTTCTTTCATAGCGGCCTCTTAAAAAATAATGTTATTCAGTCCTATCTTTCGCAATAGGTTGGCTTACAAAAGGATATAGTATGTAATAGTCTGAGATGGAACCAAATAGGAAAAAAGTTAGCTGATCAACAAATTTCAGCTTTTAGGATAGTAATCATATGACAGCAGTGTGACTATTTAATAAAGCAAAATAAAGACCCACCTTAGTTAAACTTACGAGAAAAGACAATGAAGAAAATTCTGACAACAACTCTAGCATTCGCGCTTGCCTTATTCGCAGGCATAGCATTTCAGCCTCAGCATGAAGTCTATGCTCAAACCAAGAAAATTTATGAACTTCGGACCTATACCACTGCTCCTGGCCGACTTCCGGCATTGCTGAATCGATTTGGGGGTGGCGAGGTCGATCTCTTCATCAAGCATGGCATGTCTAGTGTGGGATACTGGGTTCCCGATGATGAACAGTTATCTCAAAACACAATGGTTTATATGGTCGCCCATGAGAATCGTGAAGCGGCAGCGGCCTCTTGGGCAGCTTTCGGTAGTGATCCTGCATGGCACACCATGCGAGATAAGTCCCGCGAGGATGGTCCGATTGTGATTAATGTCGTAACTCAGTTCCTCAATCCAACCAGTTTCTCGCCGGTGCAGTAACTAATGACATCGAGACCAGGATTCTAGCTGTATAATCGAATGCTGCAGTTAGCGCCCCAACCCCGTTAACAAGTTCAATTCACCATTCCGATTAGCCGTGCTATTTGTCTCTGCGCAGATCGCTGGTTCCGACCCGCGACTTGGATATGTTCACTAGCAATTAGCTGGAGTTAAATCGCTTCCATCACCTGAAATTTCTCTCGATCTTGTGTTGCCTGATCAGATCGGTCAAGGATGGAAACTAACCACATCGTAAAGAAAGCCAAAGTCACTGAGTAAAGTGCCGGAAAGGCTTGCGGAAAAATTGGCTGACCATTACCAAAGACACCGACCCATACCGCTGGGCCTAAGACCACCAGCACGATTGCTGTAACCAAACCCACTACGCCCCCAGCAACAGCTCCCCTCGTAGTTAGTCCCGGCCAATACATACTGAGGATTAGCAGAGGGAAATTTGTCGATGCCCCAATAGCCAGGGCGAGACTGACTAAATAGGCGATATTCTGCCTTTCAAAAGCTATGCCCAACAGCGCCACGATAATGCCTAAAAACACGGCAGCAAGTTTTGACAGTTTTACTTGTCGGGATTGATCTATCTCACCAGTTTTAATCACATTGCTATATATATCATGGGTTAGTGCAGTAACCGACGCCAACATCAGTCCTGCCACAACCGCCAGAATTGTCGCAAAAGCAACGGCAGCAATTATTCCTAAGAAAACTTCGCCGCCCACAGCATTAGCCAGATGCACGGACACCATATTATCGCCACCGATGACACCACCTGATGCGTCGAGATAGGCACTATTCCCTTTAACTAAAGCAACCGAACCGACACCTATCACAAAAAAGATTAGTGTATTAACGTAGCTGATGCAACCGAGTGCAACACCAGCAGATACTCGCGCAGCCGCCTTATCTTTCACGGTAAAGAAACGCATCAATAAATGGGGGGACCCCGCCAATCCAAGACATAACCCGATGCCCAAAGAAATAGCCGATATAGTCGACAAACCAAGACCGCCACCCTTAGTAAGCAATCCATCTGTTCCATGGTTCCCTTGAGCTTGTGCATACATTGCGGAAAAGCTGAAATCAAAACTCGCGAGAGTTAACAACGCAAGTACAGTGACTCCCGCCAACAATAATATTGCTTTGGTTATCTGTACCCATGTAGTTGCAAACATGCCTCCAATAGCGACATAAATCACCATGAGAATTGTAACGATGCCCACGGCCCACAAATAAGAAATGCCAAACAAGACTTCGATTAATGCTCCAGCACCGACTATTTGTGCCATCAAATACATTAAAGTAAAGCTGAGGGTTGTTATCGCGGCGAGAATACGAATGGGTCTTTCTTTTAAGCGACTGCAGATAATATCAGTAAAACTGTATCTACCAAGTGCCTTCAATTTGTCGGTCATTAAATAAATCATGATGGAGAATGCACCGAGAGGGGCCCCCAGGTATATAACCGCATCGTAGCCTGCTCCAAAGATTATCGCTGTAATCCCTAACAAAGTTGCTGCCGACATGAAGTCACCAGCGATGGCAAAGCCATTTGAAACGCCACCTATTTTCCCATCGGCCACAAAGAAGTCAGCCGCACTGGAGGTTCTTCTCGAGGCAACTATGGTCAATCCGATAGTGCCAATAATAACGATGAAGAATAGAGAGATACCCATTAGACCTACCTCCCCTGTGTCTGCTTTAAGTAGTGAAAGGCAAGCGCGGGCGCAAACATATGAAATAGAAAAAAGATCAACATACCGAGGTTCATGGGTCCTACTATTCCTATTGCCATAAACTCTGGAAAAAGCGGTACGCCAAAAACGAGAACTGAGAATAAGAAGAGAATAATTCCAGTATATATCCACTGCCGTTGCATAATTGAACCTCGCGGTAAAACTAAATAATAGTATTTCCTACTTTTAGTGTGTGAAAAGAATATTTTTTCCGTTCTTCTTTTACTAGCGAATTAAAGACCTTGCGAAAGTGCACCAGCGCTTCGTCACCCTGCAAACCACGAGGTTGAAATTCGTCTTCATACTCTAGCATCTTTTGTTGAGCTTCTATTATTTCTTTGTCTTCTACGAACACAGCTAACAAACTAGCATTCAAAGAAGCGGTTATAGTTGGATCGTCAATTCGATAGTTGTGCAAGTAATTCCAAAAAAAGTGAGTAGTTGATCTTGTCTCGGGCGTCATAAACTGACAGTTTCGATATTGCCTCACCCCGTCATAGTTTTCACTGTCCGGATCCCATCCGACTGGAGCCATTATTGTAGACATAAAAAAGATACCTGGCACTACCATATGAACGCTATTACAACGATCTAGCCTGTCAGGAACATCTGGGTTTATTTTTGCGTGATATGGCGCGGGGGTATCATTTTTACTCCAGCGTACGACATTAAATCCATTTTCGAGTTTTTCTACCTCTGGATTTGTCACAAAGGCATAATCTTCCGAACCACCCAATGTGTTTGTATGGACGAATGATAAATGGGAAAAATCAGCCAGATTATCAACGATTAGCATCCAGTTAGCGTCATAGTGCAGGTAGGCTTCTTTTTCGAAACCGCGCCAGGCACTATCAGATAGAGGAGCGTAGTCGTTAATGTCTTTAGGATTAGCTAGCTCCGGGTCTCCCATCCACATCCACAACAGGTTACCTTTTTCTATAATGGGATAACTCTGAACTCGATGATTAGGACCAATAAAATCTTGTCCGGGAATCTCGATTACAACGCCGTCTGAATCATATTTCATGCCATGGTACATGCAGCGTATGCAATCACCTTCTACTCTTCCTAGTGAAAGTGGAGCTCCACGATGGCAGCAACGATTATCCAGTGCAATGTAGTTTCCACTTTCACCACGATAAATAACGATTGGTTTCTCTAAATAAACCCTATCGAGTTTTTCTCCTTCAGGAATCTCATGAGCCCAAGCTGCCGCATACCAACAGTTATAGAGAAACGGATTAGAAAACTCACTCATAAACCTTGTCTCTATTGTTCAACGTCGAAGCGGGCAACGGTACAGCCCACCGCAAAAATTGGAAGTTCAGCCGAATAGAATTGCAGCTCTCCTTTGCCCCCTGCTGCTGCCGCTGTGGCAATGAGTGTTCTAATTTCAAATCCTCCCTGACCAGCTTCTTGATAGACTTCTTCATCGATGTAGGACAGCATTTTAGTTTTGTCTTGATTCATGAGTTGGTCTAAGAAATTTCTATCCCAAGCCTCATTGATCTTGCCAGAATCGGGAGTCGCCGGCCAATGGGAAATACCACCGGTTCCCACTAACGCAATTTTCTCTGACTGTTCATCACAGGCTCGACGCAAGGCTTCGCCGAATTGCCACACTCTAGCAAGTGGAGTTAAGGGTGGTCCCTGACAATTTATATTGCAAGGTATAACTGGCAAGTCATAGTTTGGGGTTAGGAAACTGAGTGGCACCATAATGCCGTGATCGCATTGCCATTCTTCAGAATAAGCAAGGTCGACTGAATGCATAACCGATTTAGCAAGCCGCATTGCTAACTCCGGCGCACCGGGAATGGTTGTTTTCTCAATGTTTAGCCACTCGCTATCTTCAATCGGTCCGGTATGTTTTTCCCCAACCCCCATGCAATAAGCCGGCATGTTATCCATGAAGAAATTAGCAAAGTGCTCTGCTGCAATAACGATGAGTGACTCGGCGCCGCTGGATTCAATATCTTTTCTTTGTTTTGTTAAGTAGGCGTAAAATTCATCACGAATGGTTTTGTCAGGAGCAAGATGTGCTCGGCCAGTAATGCCAGGGCCGTGACTGAGAATGCCTGCGTAGACCAAACTCATTTTTTCCCTTTTCCAGCATCTGCGCTCGGAGCTTGATTAAATTGTTTTCCACCGGCAGTCATTGCGTAAATACCTGCCCGCACGGGACCGTGCTCTTCGATTCCATCTCGCATCAATTGTAAGTAATCAAACCATTCAATCTGCAGATAAGCGGCATAGTGCATCAGAATTTGTCCATTTACCCCTAGCACGTAGAGCAAGCCTATATCACCAGAATACAGAGCTTCATACTCTTCTTGAATTAGATCATAATTGGACAATGTATCGTTTTTGTTTTTTGAAAATGCCTCCTGAACCTGTTGATCACGATTCAAATTATAAAGAAATTTTTGGACTTGATAGAGACTCATGAATTAATTTTTAGCAAGTTTTGGAACCGAATGATCATTAGTGGCAATACAAACGTTTTTCGTTTCCATATAAAAATCGAAACTGTAATCTCCACCATCCCTGCCAATACCACTGGCTTTCATGCCACCAAATGGCGAAGCTAAATGTCGGTTATTTTCTGAGTTCACCCAAACCATTCCTACATCCAGATCTCGAGCGAGACGAATACCGCGACCAGAATCACTCGTCCATACATAACCCGCCAAACCATAGCGCACGTCATTGGCAATTGATACGGCTTCGGCTTCGTCTTCGAATTCGATTACTGTGAGTACTGGCCCAAAAATTTCTTCTTTTGCAATCCGCATACTAGCGCTTGCGTTAGTAAAAAGAGTGGGCTCAATAAAAAAACCTTTGCCTTCAAGATCAGAAGTATTACCACCAATTGCCGCTGTAGCACCATCTTTTTTGGCAATCTCAAAGTAGGAAGACATTTTTTCCCGATGTTTCTCGTGAATCAACGGCCCCACTTCAGTTCCAGGATTCAATGGATGCCCCACATCGAGTGCAGCGACCCGCGCTTTAACCTGCTCTATAAAATCTGTTGCTATGGACTTTTGAATCAGTAACCGACTGGAAGAAGTGCAGCGTTCACCGTTCAAGCTGTATGTCATGAACACGACCGCATCCAGGGCACGCTCCAAGTCAGCATCATCGAATACGATGACGGGATTTTTGCCACCTAGTTCGAAATGCACTCGCTTTAGCGTGTCTGCACCTTGCTTCATGATCTCGCTGCCAGTTCGCGAGTCACCAACAAAGGCAACCGCTTTAATTGCTTTGTGCTCTGTTAGAGCTTTACCAGCAACTTCTCCAATTCCTTGCACCGTATTAACGACACCCGCCGGAAGTCCAACGTCATGCATGATCTTGACGAGCATGGCCGCGGTACAAGGTGACCATTCCGCGGGTTTATGCACCACTGTGCAGCCAGCGGCAAGCGCGGGTGCAATCTTCCATGTCGATAACATGAAGGGTGTGTTCCAGGGAGTAATAATGCCGACAGGGCCGATAGGTTGCCTGAGGCTATAGTTCATGTGTTGTTGGGCAGGAAGCGAAATACCATTACGCGCATTCGGAGCCATATCCGCAAAGAATCGGTAATTTTCAGCACCGCGAATAGCCGCCTTGCTCATAAATCGTAATGGTTGGCCCGTATCAAAACTTTCAACCAAAGCTATTTTTTCCGCATTGGCTTCGATGGCATCGGCTATAGCGTGAAGCAAATCTCTGCGTTGTTTACCAGATAAGGCAGCCCAGTCATCGAAGGCTGCGGCAGCGGCATTGCAAGCAGTATCAATATCTTCAAGTGTTCCAGCGGCTACTTCGCCGATAAGGGATTCATCGGTAGGAGAATAATTAAAAAAGGTGTTGCCATCACTGGCACTGACTGACCGCCCATTGATGAAATGCTGAATTGGCCCCGCCGAAAACTCCGCTAAGAGTGGACGTAGCTTTTGCAAATTTTCTTCAAGCAATTCCTGGCTCACGAAGAACTCTCTTGTACTGACATAAATTCAGGAACACGATTTCGATTCCAGCGAGTTTCCGCGATAATTTCCTGAATTTCGTAAGATAGTGCCAGTGGCGCATCTCCAACCTGTGAGTCTATGTGCTCACACAGGCACATGAAAAGTGCCTTCCCTATGGCCTTCCTGATCTCAATCGATCTCCCTTCAGCAATACGCAGATACACAGCGATGAATCCTAATTTTGGTGACTGATCTGCTATTAGACTTCGGGACGCAATATGGATTCGGGTGCGCAACCCACTCAATGGTAATGCTTCTTGTTGTGCAGCAACCTCATGCAGCTCGCGAGCCAAGTCATCAAGGTCAAGCATATCAACGACACTCGAAGAAACTTCAATTATTTGGTGAGGCATTCAACAAACCTTAAAATACTAGCATTGGTATTTCATATTACTTAATATATTAAATAAATCAACTTGTGCTAGTTGTGACATTGCACTTGCACTAATATACCCAGCGATCTTATTTATTATGAAGTTTCTAAGTTTCATACACGAAGACAAGCTCCAGTTTGGTGGAGTAAATGGCGAGGGCATAGTGAATATTTCCCAGCGCTTTCCTAAACTGCCAGATCTTCGTCAAGCAATTCGTGAGCACCGGTTGGAAGAACTCACCGATACAGTAAGTTCTGCGGCTCCAGACCATAGGTTAGACGAGATTCAGTTTGCGCCAACCATTCCTAATCCTGAAAAAATTATTTGCATAGGTGTTAACTATGCCAATCGTAACGCTGAGTACAAAGACGGCAGCGATTTACCGAAGTATCCAAGCGTATTTATGCGTAGCAGAGAATCTTTGGTTGGGCACCAACAGGACATCATGAATCCACCAGAGTCTGACCAACTGGACTACGAAGGTGAAATTGTGCTGGTCATCGGAAAAGCCGGACGAAGAATTTCTGAAGCAGAAGCACACAAATACATTGCCGGGCTAACCATAATGAACGAGGGTTCAGTTCGTGATTATTTGAGACATGCCAAGTTTAACGTGACCCAAGGTAAGAACTTTGAAGCTTCAGGTTCAGTAGGGCCATGGATGGTTACCACCAATGAGCTGAACCCCATGGGCAAGTTGCAAGTTATTACTCGAGTGAATAGGGAGGAGCGTCAAAATGATTTTACTGACAACCTCATGTTTCCGTTTAGATTCTTGATCTCTTACCTATCTTCATTTTATCGGTTGAAGCCGGGTGACCTGATTGCAACGGGCACACCTAACGGAGCAGGTGCCAGATTTGATCCGCCCAAGTACCTTCTGCAAGGAGATGTTGTAGAAGTTGAAGTGCCTGGTCTTGGCGTCCTATCGAATTCGATAGTCGATGAAATCGAATGAGAACCTGACTAGTTATCATGGCAAAACTGAGAAACATCAATCGTAGCCTGCCCATGCAATTATTGCTGGCAAGAGAATCAACGATGTCTCTATTTCGACCCATGCTTAGATCGTTTGGTTTAACAGATCAGCAATGGCGAGTGTTACGGGTATTGGCGGGTTGCGATGACATAGAAGCATTCGAACTCTCGCAACAAAGTATGATTTTACCACCAAGCCTTACGCGCATAGTAAAGAATTTAGAAGAAGATAGATTAGTAAAACGGACAACGGTTAGTGAAGATCAACGCAAAGTGCTAATTACACTGACCGCTAAAGGCAACAGAAAATACAAACAAGTAGTCCCTGAGTCCGAGAAAATATATCGCTCTATTGAAAATAAATTGGGTAAACGGGAATTAGATGATTTGCTTAAGCAACTAGTAACCCTTAATAAAAATCTAGAGAACTAATGACAGTTAAGCTGCAAAGGAAATCTTGATGAGCAAAGCATTAAAAGGGTCAATCCCCCCGGTCATTACACCATTCTCCAACAATGAAATAGACTTGGCATCCTATAAGAAACTTATCGAGTTCCATATAGAGGAAGGTTCCCATGGAATACTAGTTAATGGCACTTCTGCCGAACCTTCTACACTCACAGTAGACGAGAGAAACCAACTTGTAGATGTTGCGATCGTAACAGCAAACAATGCCATTCCTATTGTCGCGGCTACTGGATCGCAATCTCTTCTCGAAACCAAAGCGTTAACTGATCATGCCGTTGCCGCAGGTGCAGACGCTCTTCTCATTGTCACGCCCTACTACATTAAACCACCACAGCGCGGAATAATTGAATACTACATAGAAGTTACCAAAGATGTGGCCATCCCTTGGATGATTTATCACATACCTGGCCGAGCTGCAGTTTCCATAACGATAGAAACAATTAAGGAACTTAAAGAGAAATCGCCTAATTTTGTTGGCATGAAACACGCTGTTAGTGACCTTGGGTTTGTCTCTCAATGCCTCGCAGAATTTCCTAATTTAAAAATATTTGTTGGTTTAGAAGAACTCAGTTTTCCGGAACTTACTATTGGCGCCGTAGGACTGATGAATGCCGTTGGGAACTTGCTCCCACATATTCTTGCAGAGATGTGCCAAGCCGTTTGGGACAATGATTTAGAGAAAGGGAAAGCACTTCACCATCAACTCTTCGAACTGAACGAATCTGTATTCTACGATACCAATCCTATTCCGATTAAATATATGATGAAACGGATGGGCTTACTGATAAGCAACGAACATCGCCTGCCCATGTCCCCAGCGACTCCAGAATTGGAAAAACGACTAGATGGCGTGTTGGAACGCGCTGGGCTTCTCTAAATTCAATTTCAGATTTTTGATACTAATGCGAAAGTAAAACATGAAAGAAAAAATATTGTTTCTATTTTTAAAGGAGAGTGCGTGATTACACAAGGATTCGATTTTATTGCTCTCATGTTCGGTTTGTGCGGCGCTTTGGTATGGCTTGAACAATATTGTAAGACAGCCTTCTTTCGCTGGTTCCCATCTATTGTATTGGTGATGTTCGGATCAATGGCTCTTTATACATTCGGGTTGTGGGAATTTACTGAAGATGTACGTCGGGCGCGAGAAACTGTAAGAGACAACTTGATTCCAGCCATGTTGTTTCTAATGTCTTTGAAATTCAATCTTTCCATTATCCGCAAGTTGGGTGTAAGACTCATTGCCTTGTGTCTGGCTTCGACTCTTTCAATAATGCTGGGTTTTATCGTAACTCAGCAAATCATGCAGGGCTTTATCGGCGAGGAAACACCTCTCACGTTTGCAACTATGTCTGCTGGCTGGACAGGAGGCACACAGAATTTTGTGGCTGTAAAAGAAGCACTTTCTGTCAGTGACGAAGCAATGACCTATACCCTGTTAATGGGAGCACTCTGTTACTCTTTTTGGCTGGTAGTGATACTCGCACTGAAGCCCTTCAAATTAAAATTTGATCGATTCCTGAGAGCTGACGACAGCGGACTCGATGAAGTGCTTGACTCATTGAGGCATGTCGCCTCAAACAAGACAGTAGATATGCCATCTTTACTTTTGATGCTTGGCCTCTCACTGGTTGTAGCTACTGTCAGTAATCATCTGGGCTCATTCATAGCATCCACAGGAGTTTTTAATGCGATGATTTGGGTCATCATTATTTCCTCGATTCTGGGAATGGCAGCTGCTCCGACTGCATTAGGAAATATAGCCGCAAGCGAAGAAGTTTCCGGAATTATGTTGTATGTCATCGTTGCACTAATCGGAGCAGAAGTGAGTCTGGGAGCTATAAGTGAGGCACCGATGTACATTCTTTCCGGATTTATTATTCTGGCAATTCATGGCTCAATTCTTTTATGCATGGCTCGCTTGCTTCGCATGAATTTGCTTCTAACTGGGATCGCCTCAATTGCCAACATAGGGAGTGCTCCGTCCGCAGCAGTAGTTGGAGCTGCTTATGGCCGAGAGCTTGTGCCAGTCGCAATCATCATGGCCCTGATAGGATCCATGATTGGTTCTTTTGTAGGATTGACGGTTTCGGAAGTTCTGCTTTGGCTAGGCCCTGCCACATAAACAACAGAAGGAGAGGATGATTACGCCTGCCTCTCTTCATTAGGCTCTAATTTCTATACTAGGTCCCGCCGCCACCAATGCCTGCCCTTCTTCATTATCGGTAAATTTTTCAAAATTGGCGATAAACAATCCCGCCAGCTCGCTGGCCTTTGTATCCCACTCAGCAGGATCTGCGTAAGTATCGCGCGGATCGAGGATGCTATCGTCGGCCCCTTCCACTCTCACGGGTACCTTGAGATTGAAGTATGGAAGGGTAATAGTTTTCGCTTCGTCGATGCTGCCATTTAGAATGCTGCGGATGATGGCGCGGGTCGCTTCGATGGAAATGCGCTTGCCAGTTCCATTCCAGCCAGTATTAACCAGGTACGCCATCGATCCGGCCGCTTCCATACGTTTGGCCAGTACCTGAGCGTAGCGGGTTGGGTGCAGTGACAGGAATGCGGCCCCGAAACAGGCCGAGAAGGTAGGAGTTGGTTCGGTAACACCCCTTTCGGTACCTGCCAGCTTCGCGGTGAAACCCGACAGGAAATGATATTTGGTCTGCGCGCTGTTGAGTTTCGACACTGGAGGTAACACGCCGAAGGCATCAGCAGTGAGGAATACCACTTGCCTGGCGTGCCCACCCTTGGAGACCGGTGTGACGATATTGTCAATGTGATAGATCGGGTAAGACACCCGGGTATTTTCTGTCTTGGAGCCGTCGTCGTAGTCGATTTTCCCCTCTTTGTCGACAGTGACGTTCTCCAGCAGCGCATCGCGTCGGATGGCATTATAAATATCCGGTTCGCTTTCCTTGCTCAGCTTGATGGTCTTGGCGTAGCAGCCACCTTCGAAGTTGAACACACCATCGTCATCCCAGCCGTGTTCATCGTCACCAATTAACGCGCGTTCCGGGTCAGTAGAAAGGGTTGTCTTGCCAGTGCCCGACAGGCCGAAGAATATCGCTGTGCTGCCGTTGTGTCCTATGTTGGCGGAGCAGTGCATCGCTGCCATGCCCTGTAGCGGTAATAGATAGTTCATTATCGAGAAAATCCCTTTCTTCATCTCGCCCCCATACCAGGTCCCCCCAATGAGCTGCATTTTTTCCGTCAGGTTGAACGCAACGAAATTTTCCGAGTTCAATCCCTGCTCTTCCCAGTTGGGATTCGTGCATTTGGCGCCATTCATTACGACGAAGTCCGGTTCGAAATCGATCAGTTGCTCCTCTGTGGGCCGGATGAACATATTTTTCACAAAGTGTGCCTGCCAGGCCACTTCCACGATGAAGCGTACGTTCAGGTGACTGTCTTCGTTGGCTCCGCAGATCGTATCCATTACATACAAGCGCTTACCACTGAGCCGATTTGTGACCAAGCTCTTAAGGTTCCCCCAGGTTTCCTTACTGATTGGTTTGTTATCGTTCTTGCCCTGATCGGACCACCAAACAGTGTTGCGGGTCGTGTCGTCACGCACCAGATACTTGTCTTTAGGCGACCGGCCGGTAAATATGCCGGTGTCTACCGCCACGGCACCGGATTCTGTCAATTTACCGCGCTCGAAGCCTTCCAGTCCGAGGCTCATTTCCTCTTCGTAAAGGATCTCATAACTGGGGTTATAGACGATTTCGCTGGCATCAATAATTCCGTATTGTGTCAGGTCTGGAGCCGTGTTAGCGGGTTGCAGATCGCCGAGTTCGAACTGAGTCATCGCGAGAAACCTTTAGTGGAAGAGCCAGAATTGGACGATTACCAATTTAAGCTAAACCATTGCAAACCAAGTTTTTTGTTCACACTGGGTCCAATCGAACAGGGATACCTGTGCAGTTGTTCCTATGAGCCGCACCGAAAGACAGAAGCTCAATTATCCTATCGGCAATACCATACTTTTCTCTTCTGAGGTCATGGTATATCTCGTGAGAGTTAATATCTGTTACTGCTGTATATTTTATTTCGGTTCCACCGCGTATAAGTGAAACTTCTGGCTCACTACTCAATCGCTTTATCCAATAGGAGTCTGTGTCGCCATGTTCAATCCAAGCCTGGCCACGAGCATCTACTATCCATACTCTGATATTTTTTGTGCTTCCTTCCGGATCATTTCTTATCAATTGTACGACTTCACCACCTAGTTCCGAAGCAGCCAAGTTCAAACTTGCATAAAATATCGATATAGCTACAAAAGCAATAATTAATTTATAAACAATTTTCACAAGCCCTCCTGATTACATGATCAATTTAATTCACTTTAGTTTTCCAGAGTTGCCCTACCTGGTTTCTACTAAATGGGGGAAGGAGTTAGCAACTCCTGAAAATCCCGATCAAAATCATTGGTGACAGCTACTGCGCTACCCGACGAACTGCTGCTCCACCTCGTGAAGCACGCGGTAACAATCCAGAACCTGGGCAACAGACGAGTTAGGTTCGCGCCCTTTCGCAATTGCCGCAAAGAACTCTCGGTCCTGCAGTTCGATGCCGTTCATCGAAACGTCCACGCCGGACACGTCAATCGCATTTTCGTAACCGTCGACAAGATCATCGTACCGCGCAATATAGGTGCCGTTGTCACAGATGTAGCGGAAGAACGTGCCAAGCGGTCCATCGTTATTGAAAGACAAGGATAATGTGCAGATCTTTCCGCTTTCGGTTTTCATTTGGATCGACATATCCATCGCGATACCCAGTTCCGGGTGATGCAGCCCTTCGATTCCGTTGACCTGCACGATCCGCTCACCGGCCTGATAGGCAAATAGATCAACTGTGTGCGCCGCGTGATGCCACAACAGGTGGTCCGTCCACGATCTGGGTTCACCAGCGGCATTTATGTTTTTGCGACGGAAAAAGTACGTCTGCACATCCATCTGCTGGATGTTCAGCTCGCCTGCCACAATCTTGTTATGAACCCATTGGTGCGATGGGTTGAAGCGACGTGTGTGGCCGCACATTGCAACGAGCCCGGTTTCTTCTTGTTTTACCAATACCGCTTCGGCATCAGCGAGAGAATCGGCTAACGGAATCTCGACCTGCACGTGTTTCCCGGCATCCATGCACTGAATGGCCTGTTTGGCATGCATTTGGGTGGGTGTACACAGTATGGCTGCGTCAACTGCGGGCTGAGCCAACGCTTCTGCAAGGTCGGTGCATGCATGGGAAATTCCGTACTCTTCAGCGATTTCCTGGGTCGGCCCCAGGCGTCTACCAACCACGGAGACACACTCGACTCCATCAATGTTCCTGATGCCGTCCAGGTGTTTCTTCCCGAATGCTCCTGCGCCTGCCAAAACTACTTTCATGTGGGGTTCCATTTAGAGGGTGTTTTCGAGAATCAGGTGCCCGACTGCCGTATTGGACGCCGGTACGTGATAAAAGCGGTGCAGCTCTTTGACATCGCGATTGAGCGCGCCGCGCATGATCAACCACATGACGAGCTCAACGCCTTCTGACCCGGCTTCGCGCAAGTAGTCGATGTGTGGCATCGTTGCCAACTCATCGGGTTCATTGACGAGTCGATCGAGGAATTCCTTGTCCCACTCCTTGTTGATCAGCCCCGCACGAGGCCCCTGAAGCTGGTGGCTCATACCCCCGGTGCCCCAGATCTGAACATTGAAGTCTTGATCGAAACTGTCGACCGCGCGACGCAGTGCCTTGCCCAGGTTGTAGCAACGCTGGCCGGATGGCGGCGGATACACAACCACATTGACGGCTAACGGGATGACCTTGCACGGCCACGCTTCCGGCTGCCCGAACATCAACGATAATGGGACAGTCAGACCGTGGTCAACATCCATCTCGTTGATAACCGTCAGGTCGAAATCTTCCTGAATAACAGATTGCATAATGTGCCAGGCAAGGTCGGGGCAACCCTGAACCTCGGGCACTGGGCGAGCGCCCCAGCCTTCGTCGGCCGGTTTGAAACTTTCGCCGCAACCGATGGCAAACGTTGGAATCATATCCAGACCGAATGCTGATGCATGGTCGTTGTACACAAGAAGAACGACATCGGGTTTCTCTTTCACGATCCACTGCTTGGTGAATTCGTAGCCCCTGAACAAAGGCGTCCAGTATTCATCCTGCGTTTTCCCAAGGTCGACAGCCACACCGATCGCCGGTACGTGTGAGCTTGCGACACCCGCAGTGATCCTGGCCATCTACTGCTCCCTCTTGTAACGGTTACCTTCAGGGCTACGCCCTCCGCTCAACATCATCTTCCGGTACTCCTCACGCGTGACGCCCGTCATGGCCGCAGCAGCCTGTTCGAATGACTGCCCATCTGACAAGAAGATTTTGGCGAGAAAATAGACGTTGCCGCCGAGCTCGATCATTCGGTTGTAGTCACGGTCGAGAACGGCCTGCTTTTGGTCTTCTGTCATCGGCCATACGTTGAGGTACGCGCGTTCATCAGATTTGAATCGCTCGCGACACTCAACCTTCATGAGGGACATGCAAAACTGGTTGAGGTGATAACCCATGCGTGCCTGATCGGCGTCAAAAATAGTGGTCCCGGGAATGTCCGCATACGGTTTATCAAGGGCCATTATTGAACTCCTCGGGCCAGTAGAGCCGCATCGGGTTGTCGACAAGCAATTTACGTTGCAACTCGTCGCTCACGGCAATCCTGGGTATGAAATCCACAATCTTG